>JAESQQ010000562.1 GCA_016765095.1 Planctomycetota bacterium
GGGCGGGGGTAAACCCCGCCCCTACATTCACCTCTACCGGTATCTCCGGGTTCAGCCACTAGCGGCCGGCGCCGGCCTTGCTGTCGTCTTGGTCGTCGTCGTCGTCGCCATCCTTGCTGTCGCTCCCGCTGCTCGTCGGCAAGGTCGGCGTGTCGGGCATCGTCATCAACGAGTCCTTGGCGCCGGAGAGGCGGCTGATCGCGGACATGTACTCGTCGCGGATTCGCTCCAAGCGAGAGATGTTCTCCTCGAGGCGGTTCCGGATCCGCTCGAACTCGACGTTCTCCTCTTGGAGCTGCTCCTTGCGGTCCTCAAGGCGCTTGACGTCGGCCCGGAAGGTGGCCATGTCCTCGGCCTCCTGGGCGACCTCCTCGCGCAGCTCTTCTTGCTCCGCCTTGAGCCGATCACGCTCGCTCCGGAGCAGGTTGGCCCGCTCGACGAGAGCCTCGTTGCGCTCGACGGTCGCTTCCAGCTTGGCCTCTAGGCCCTCGTTCAGGCCCTCCATCGTGCGGGCCTCGAGCGTCAGTCGATTGGCGTCCATAGCCAAGTTCTCCGTCCGCTCCATCTGAGTCCGAGTCCGCTTGACCTCTTCCTCCATTCGAGTGATCGCGTCCTCAAGGGCTGCGGTGGCTCCAATCTTGAGCTCAAGGAGACGCTGGTTTTGCTCGCCGAGCACCGAGTTGAACTGCTCACGCGAGACGCGGAAGGACTCGCTCAAGTCCTCGGGGTCCCCCTCAAGGGGCGGAACGTCTGGGATCTCGGGCTTGCTGACGGTCAAGGGCTCGCGCGGCTCAGCCTTGGCAGGGGCTGGTGCGGACCTGGGCGCGGCGGTCGCCGTGCCGCCAGCGGCGGGCTGACTCTTCTTGGCGCCCCACGCGGGAGCCGCGCCGGGCGTGCTTCCAGCGCCGCTGGAGTCCTCGTTGTCAGCCTCGTCAGCCTCGTTCAAGTCCTCGTCGTCGTGCTCGTTCGGATCTGGCATCACTGACCTCCCGGGTTGGTTTGGGCTGCGACTATGCCCCCGCCAGGTTGGGCCTGCAAGGCGACGCGCGGCCCGACCGTAAACCGCGCTCTCACAGCGCACCCCTGGCCTGCGAGGCCTCCTGAGGGCTCGATCCTGGGCCTCTGCTTCGGCTCGCCGACGAACCCTCGCCAAACGTGCAGCCTCGTGCTCCAATCGCCGCGTGTTGGTCGAAATCGAGCGAGTCTGGAAGCGCTACGACACCGTGACGGCCGTCCGGAACGTCTCGCTTACCATTCAGCGAGGGGAACTCCTTGGCCTGATCGGGCCCAACGGTGCCGGCAAGACCTCGCTCATGAAAATGATCGCGACCCTCGCCAAGCCCGATCGGGGTCGGGTCCGGATCATGGGTCGAGACGCCCGGCTCACGATGGGGCCGATCCGCAAGCGGCTGGGCTACATGCCCGCCGAGTTCGGCAAAATGCCGGATATGACCGTCCTCGAGTATCTGAGCTACTTCGGGGCGGCCGCCGGGGTCCCCCGTCGCGAGCGCGCGCGTCGGATCGACGCTGTGCTCGAACTCGTCGACCTCGTGGATCGCGCCGATAGCTTGGTCGGCAGTGGCTCGACCGGAATCAAACAGCGAATTCTGATCGCCAAGACCCTCGTGCACGACCCCGAGCTCTTGATCCTCGACGAGCCGGCCGCCGGCCTCGACCCCCGGGCTCGAATCGAGATTCGAGAGGTCCTCAAAGAGCTCAACAGCCTCGGGAAGACGATCGTCGTCAGCAGCCACATCTTGGCTGATCTCGAGGAGATCTGCGATCACATAGCGATCATGGAGCGCGGCCGCCTCGTCACGCACGGGTCGATCGCAACCCTGACCGATCAACTCCGCGAGGCGAGCGCGAGCCGGCGCTGGCGATTGGGTGTCGTCCCTTCAGCGCTAGAGCAGGCAGAGGAGCTCCTCGCGACGCTCCCCGACGTGTCTGCGCTCGGGCGAGAGGCGCACCTCGTCTGCTTCGAGACGGCCGATCGTGACGCGAACTTCGTGCTCAAAGCGCTGATCAACGCCGGAGTCACGGTCTTGGAGTTCCGCGAGGAGGGCCCGCGCCTCGAGGACGTGTTCATGCGTCAGACCGAGGGCGTGGTCTCGTGAATGAGCGCCTCCAGAAGTTAGGGACCTGGCTCGAGAATAGCTGGCTCGTCCGCTACGCCTGGGACAACCCCAGCGCCGAACAAGACGCCCGCTCTATCCTGAGCGCGCCCAAAGTCGGCCTCTGGCTCGGCCTGGAGGTCCTCGCGATCCTGATCGCGACGGGGTCTATGCTCGTCATTGCTCCCGCTGAGGAGCGCGAGTTCCGGGATCTGCTCGAGACCGTCGGGACCGGCGGCGTCCTGATCGACACGACCTTCCTGACCATTACGGCTCTCCTGGCCTTGATCGTCCCCTTTCGCGCCTCGGGCCTCCTCGAGGGGCCGCGCTGGCGCGGCTACCTCGACCAGGTGATCACGACCGGGCTCAGCCCGCTCCGCTACTTCGCCGGCAAGTTCGCCGCCAGCCAGCCCTTCTTCCTCGCGATCCTCCTCGCCTCCTTCCCCTTCGTGACCCTGTTCGGCCTCTTGGGCGGGGCTGACTGGGGACGGGTGTTCTTCGGGTATCTGCTCCTCTACCTCTACGCGAACCTCCTCCTCGCCGTGGCCTGCGCTCTGGGCTCGTTGATGCACGAGATCCTCGCCGTGTTGCTCACGCTGATCCTCGCGGTCCTGGGGAACATGGCGGCCTGGCTGCCCTTTCCAGCAGTGTTCGCGACTTACTCCCCGGCTCGCTACTTCCTGCTCCCCAGCGTTGAGACGATCTCAGGCTCGGAGGCCGCGCTCCTCAAAGAGCTCTACGGGGTCGTGCAGTTGTTCGGCTTCAGCCTCCCCTGGCTCGGCTGGACGCTCGCGGTCTGGGCTCTGTTGCTGGTGCTCTGTCTCCTGACCTGCGCGCTGGGTCCGCTCCACGCCTTTGTGCCGGGGCTCAACAACTTCGGGACGCTCGTCCTTCCAGGGGACGCCAAGCGGTTCCGACTTCGCAAGTTCCGGCCCTTCGTGGCGCGGCGAACCGAGCTCGCGTTCTTGTTTGACAACCGACCGGTGATCCTCAACCGCTGGGTCCTTCCGCTGCGCGCGGTTCAGATCCTGGCGCTCCTGAGCTTGTTTTCGGTTCAGCTCTTCGCCTCCAACTTCACCCATCCCTTCATGAAGGACATTGACCACGAGGTCGTCGTGGGCGGAGAGGTCGCGCTGATCTCGATCTTGGCCGTGTTGTCCGTGACCCTCCTGACCGCGGGACGAGCCCAGGCCCTGACCCAATTCCGCCTCGCGGGCCTCGCGATTCCGCAGGTCGTGTTCGACGTTGCGGTGATGGTGTTCTTCCTGGCTGGCCTCAGCGCCCTGCACGTCCTCGGCTGGGGCTACGCCTGGGAGGACCTCTCCCAGCCCCGCTCGTTCTGGCGCTCGATGGGCGACCCGCGCGACTTGTTTCGCCTCGGGAGCTTGGCGCTCGCGACTCTGATCCCGCTGACGCTCTCGACTTTCCTGCTCATGAAGCTCCTCTCGGCCCGCTTCTTGGGCAAGGGCTGGGTGTTCCTAGCCGCGTTCATCTTCCTGATGTTCTTCATGATCTTCCCGCTGATCCTGATCCCCGTCAGCGAGGCGCTGGCCACGTCGAAGATTCTGGGCGCGCGCGACTGGGCGGAGCCGATCTACTTCATGAGCTTGGCCTCTCCGACCTCGCAGGGGATGGCGTTGTTGGAGAGCCCGCCCCGTTGGATCGAAGGCCAGCACTGGCTCTTCGAGCGGGGCTTCTGGTTCTGGCAGGGGCTCCTGATCCTCTACCTGGGTGGGCTCTGCGTCCGCGCCCACTGGGCGGTCCTGCAGACCGCCTCGATCTTCTCGAGCGATAGTCCTGAGAGCGAAGCCCGGGGCAAGCATCCCTGTCCTCGTTGCCGAAGCCCCCTCCAGATCCCGACGCCCTACACAGCCTGGGGGGGAATCTTGTTCACCTACCTCCTCAAGTCGGTTCGCTGTCTGGAGTGCGGCGCCGACTTCGACGGTCCGACCGGGAAACAGCGCCCGCAGCGCGCCTTCTACGTCGGGCTCGTTCGCTACGCGATCCTTGGCGGCGCGCTCGTGTTTGGAACCTACCTCCTGATCGGGAGCCTATGAGGAGTCGCCTGACCCCAGCCCTGCTCCTCGCGCTCGGTCTGCTCTTGTCGCTTGGCGAGAGCGCGAGCGCCCAGGGCGCTCCCACCCCTACACCGACGCCCCTAGACGAGAACGGGATCGTGGACGCGGTCCACGTCGGATTCGCAGGCTGGGTTCCCCCCGACGGCGTCGCGCCAGTCTGGCTGACCCTCCGCAACGACGGAGCCACCGAGGAGCGACTCCGGGTCGTGGCGCGCAGCCGGCGCTCCCGCAACGAGCGAACCGTCGATCTCCCCGCAGGTGGCAAGGCGCGAGTGTTCCTCGCCTTGAGCGTCTCCTGGCGAATGTCCATTGAGGTCTATCGCGGCGAGAAGCTCTTGTTCCGGCGAGAGGTGGAGAACGCCCCCCGGCTCGACATAGACAACCACTTGATCGTGATCGACGGACGCCCAGCCGATGCGCGCAAGGGCGAGACCACCCGGGGGACCCGGACGCTTCAGATCACCTCGATCGAGCCGAACCAGGCCAGCCCTGAGGCTGCCTGCTACGCCCCGCTGGGCGGCGTCGTTCTCAGAGCCCTCGATCCGGGCAGGCTGACTCCTGATCAGCGCTCAGCGCTGTTCGAGTATGTGCTCTTGGGTGGGCGGCTCTATCTCGTCGCGGACGGACCCGAACGCCTCAAGCTGACCCAGCTCCTCAAGAGCCTCCCTGGACGCGATCGCAAGGAGAAAGTCCTGGGGCGGACCGCGCTCGTTCGGACCTACGGGTTGGGCCAGATCATCACCTTCGGAGACGATTTCATAGACGACATGGTCCGTAGAGATCCCCGCGGCGAGCGACTCAGCACTGGCTTTAGCAACCTGCTGGCGAGCGGGCGAGAGCGAGCCCGGCTGGGGCCGACCTACGAGCGCTTTGGCGGCGACGTCGATCACCCGGGCTCGGGGACCGCTGGGCTCGTCGTGATCTTCTTTGGCATTTATTGGCTGGTGGTCGGGCCTGGAATCGCGCTCGGGCTTCGGCGCGCAAAGCGCCGAACCCTGAGCCTGTTTGCGGTGGCCTCGATCTTGGGGTTCTGCTGCCTCGCGCTCGTGGTCGCCGGAACGGTCCGGACCGCCACAGGCGGCGCCTTCGTTCGCGAGGTCGTCTACGTCTCTCCCGAGGGCCCCTCCTTGGGCGTGGCGGACGTGACCGTCGTCTCTGGCGGCGGCTGGCGCTACGACCTCCAGCTTGAGAGCACCCGGACGTTCTCGGCGATGCAGGCCAACGAGTCGGGGCGTCGTCGGGTGCGGGGCCGCTGGCACCCGGAGGACCTCAATCCGACAAGCGCCGACACCCGGCGCGGGCGTGAGATCACCCTCGACCTTCGCCCGCCCCCGTGGGACCAACGCTCGGTTCACGTCGTGCAAGAGCGGACCGACTTGGCCCCGATAGAGGCGGAGCTCGTCGGAGGCGGCCCACGCGGGAAGGGCTACGAAGTCCGAGTCAAGAACCCGACCAAGGCCAGCTTCGGGCCCGCGATCGTGGTCGAGGATATTAGCCACCAGCTCGGGGCCGCCAAGGCCTTCGCCGACCTGGGCATCCTCAAGCCCGGTGAAGAGAAGCGGGTCTTCCTCCGCCCGGGGGGTCGGATTCGGGGAGCCAACCTGCCCAGCTACAAGGGCAAGCACTGGTTCACCTCGCTCGAGATCCCGCGCGGCTGGCACGGCTGGGCCAAGGTTCGCAACCAAGCGAACAACGTCAACTCGAATCGCCTCAACGTCCGCTTCGTCGTCTTGAGCCGGCTCCCGAACTCGATCAAGGCCTCGGGTGACCGACTCAAGGTCGAGTCGCATGCGCTCCGGATCGACCCGGTTCAGATCGGCCAGATCTTTGAGCGCGGGTATGTCGGAGTCGAGCTAGCCATGACCCAAGCCATGGGTGGCAAAGTCGTCACGATCAGTCGCGTCGTGGTCGGGAGCCCCGCAGAGCGCGGCCGGATCCAAGCCGGTGACCAGGTGATCTCGATTCAAGGGATCCGTGGGGAGATCCCGATCACGACCGTCGAGCAGTTCATGCAAGAGATCGGTCGTCACCGCCCCGGGCAGAAAGTCACGATCAGCGTCAACCGAGGCGGGGTCCTGCGCCAGATCACGCTAAATCTCGCCCGCCGGCGGGACTTCCAGGGCCGCTGAACCTGACTCTTCCCGTGGAGGCTCAAGAAGGTCCCGTGGAGGCTCAAGAAGGTCCCGTGGAGGCTCAAGAAGGTCCCGTGGAGGCTCAA
>JAESQQ010000563.1 GCA_016765095.1 Planctomycetota bacterium
AGCGCGCCCGCCAAGTCGCGCTCCTCGAGGCGGGTCTCGAAGTCCGGCAAGAGACCCGACTCTGGAGCGAGGACTGGGACCCGGCCCGCGCCAAGGCAGACGCCTACGAGGCCGACGTCCCCGCCGCGCACCGCGCGGCCCTGGCTCCCGTCGTGGCTCTGCTCCCAGCCGGCAAAGACGGCTGGCGAGGACGAACCGGCTTCATGCGCTCCAAGGAGGACACCCAGGACTACCGCTACTTCCCCGAGCCCGACCTGCCCCCGATCGCCCTCGACGAGGGGATCGTGACCGCGATCCGAGCCGCGCTCCCCGAGCTCCCAGGCGCGCGCCGGAGGCGCTTCGTCGAGGTTATGGGCCTCTCTCAAAAGGCGGCCGAGGTCCTCGCCCGGGACTACGCCCTGGCGGACTACTTCGAGGCTGTCGTGGCCGCCGGGGCGCCGGCGGGCGACGCGATCAACCTCGTCTTGAACCAAGTCGCCGCGCTCCTCAACGAGCAGAACCTCGAGGCGAGCGGGTGCCCCGTGCCCGCAACCTGGCTCGCCGAGCTCGTCGCGCTGATGGGCGAGCTCCCCAAAGACCTCGTCCTCAAGCAGGTCTGGCCCAAAGTCGTCAAGGAGGCCCTCTCGCCGCGAGAGATCGTCGCCAAGCACAAGATCGAAGCCGTCAGCGCGGACGCGATCCGCGAGGCCACCGACGCGGCCTGGGCCGCCAACCCTAAAGCCGTGGCCGACCTCCTCGGAGGCAACAAAAAGGCCGGCGGGGCGATCGTGGGGGCCGTCATGAAGGCCACCAAGGGCAAGGCCAGCCCCCAAGAGATCAACGCCCGAATCCAAGAGCTCCTCGCGGAGGCCAAGGGTTAATCAGCGGATCTCGTTAATCGCCTCGTCGATCGTGTTGCAGACCGTGAAGAAGGTCATGAGGCCGATCGAGTCGATCACGATTCGGACTGAGGGGGTCAACTCGGCGAGGGCTAGGTGGCCGTCGCCGAGGCGATCGTGGACGTTGAGCAGGAACCCCGCCGTCGAGCTGTCGATCGAGTCCACCCGGCCGAAGTCGATCACGAGGTGCTGGACGTCCCCCGTTTCGAGGATCGCGCCGACTTGCTCCCGAAACTCCTCGGCCGTCGAGGCACGGAGCGGCCCATAGGGGGAAACGATCAACCCACGCTCAAGGGACTTGATCGTTTGAGTCTCGATTCGAAGGGGCACCCCCAAACTATAGCCGGGGGGGCCCACGAGCGCCCCCAGACACCTCACCGCCCGTCAATCAGGCTGGCCCTTCGATCTGCTACAGTTTCTGGCCTTCCAGGAGGCTCTACGTGGCGTTGCCGGAGAAGCTGGGGGTCATTACCGATCTCCACGCCAACTTCGAGGCCCTCAAGGTCACGCTGAACTGGCTCCATGAGCAGGGCGTGGATCAAGTGGTCTGCCTAGGAGACATCATTGGCTACAACGCCAATCCGGTCGAGGTGACCTACCTGACCTGGAACCGCGTCCAGTTCTCCCTCAAGGGAAACCACGAGCGCTACGTCCTCGGCCAAGAAGCGAAGGGCGTCGCCGAGGAGAAGCTGGAGGTCATTCACTGGACCCGCCAGCAGCTCGACGACCAGTACCGCGGCTGGCTCGAATCGCTCCCCGACTACCACCTCTACGAGGGGACTTTCCTCCTCGCCCACGGCTCGCCCCGCGACCCAGACGAGTACATCTACCGCAAGGACGTGGTGAAGGGCTCGCTCCTCCACATGGAGCAGTACTACAAGGGGATCCCGATCTGCTTCTTCGGGCACAGCCACCTCCCGATGCTGATCGGGCGCGGCCACCTCGAGACGCGCTTCAACGAGACCCGCACGATCGACCTCGATCGGAACCAGACCTACTTGATCAATCCAGGCAGCGTCGGCCAGCCGAGGGACGGCGTCGCCAAGACGGCGTTTGGTGTCCTTGACCTCAAGAAGTGGAACTTCACCTGGGTCCGGCTGGACTACGACTACGAGACGACCGGCCAACGAATCCGTGAGGCAGGGCTCGACGCCGCCATGGCGACTCGACTCACCCGCGGAAAATGAGCGAAAGCATGCCTAACGACGCGCCCGGCGCGAAACCTGATTCGGACGAGGGCGCCCTCGAGACGAGCCAGGGCCCGATCGACGCACAGCTCTACGACACCCTGATCGCGCGCAAACACGAGCTCGAGACAATGCCTGACGGGCCCCGCACCAAGGCGGACGGCGTGCGCTACAAGCGGCGCACGGTGCTCGTCGACTGGAACCTCCAGCTGAGCTACCTAGGCGTCTACCTCGGAACCCTGACCCTGCTCGGGATCGGGTTCGCAGCGCTCAACATGATCTTCGCCTCGCTTTACAACCAGGCGATCCGCATTCAAATGCAGAACTCCTTCGACGACGAGACCAACGCCCTCTTCCTCGTCGTCCTGAACGTGGTGTTCGTGATCATGCTCGTGATCGGAATGGCCGTCTACGCGATCATTCAGTCCCACCGGGTCGCGGGCCCCGCGATGCGATTCCGACGCGCTCTCCACGCTATGGCCCGCCGCGACTACGACTGGTATCTCGCGCTGCGCAGCAAGGACTACATGCAGGACATTGCGACGCAGGTCAACGAGCTCAACAACCTGCTCAAGGCAAAGGACGCGGTGATCGTGGCCTCTGCCCTCGAGCTCGACGAGATCGCCCGCACCCAGCCCGAGGCGGCGTCTCGCTTGACTGAGGTCTCCGCGAGCCTCAACGACGTGGTCACCCAATCCCCTCTCCCCGAGGGCGAAGCGAGTCGAGTCTGAACCTCACCTCCCGGCCCGCCACGTTCGGGTCTCCTCGCTCTACAGCGCCTAACGTTGGTGAGCCCAGCGGCCGTCTGTCTCTCCCGGACAGCCCCCCAGGCCTTGCCGATCGGCCTCTCTGGAGCCTCCCCCGTGCCTCGCACCTCCCAGGAGGAGCCTCGTGAGCGATCCCCTCGAAGGGCTCGTCGACCACACAGACGACGTCGGCCCCGCTATCGAAGACCTCAAGGACGGCGTCATTCTCGGCGTGGACACCGAGTTCTTCTGGGAGCGGACCTACGACCCGGTCTTGGCTCTCCTGCAGGTCTCCGCCCGAACCGCCGAGGGAGAGACCTTCGCGTTCGCCTTCGACCCGCTCCGAGTCGACGTCCGCCCCGTCGTGGAGTTCCTCTGCGAGTCGGATTGCGTCAAGATCTTCCACGCCGGTCGGATCGACCTCGAGATCCTCAACGGCCTCGCGCCTCGCCTGATCGAGCCCGTGTTCGACACCCAGCGCGCGGCGTCGCTCTGTGGCCTCGGTGGCCAGGTCGGCTACGCGAACCTGATCCAGGCCCTGGTCGGTCAAAAGATCACCAAGACCGAGCAATACGCCGACTGGACCAAGCGCCCGCTCCGCCCCGCCCAGCTCGACTACGCCCTCGCCGACGTGCTCCCCCTCCTCGACGCGCACAAGGCCCTCGTCGAGCAACTCAAGGAGAGCGGTCGCACAGAATGGGCTGTCGAGGAGGTCAGCGACCTGACGGACCCCGCTAGCTACCGGAAGGTGCCGGCCGACGAGCGCTACCTCAAGGTCAAAGGCACTCGGGCCGTCGACCGGCGCGGACTCGGCATTCTGCGCGAACTCGCAGCCTGGCGAGAGGCCGAGGCCGAACGACGCGACCTCCGCCCAGGCTTTGTGTTCAAGGACCCCGTCCTGATCGACCTCGCCCGCAGGGCCCCGACGCGCAGCCAGGACCTGAGTCAAGTTCGCGGCCTCCACCGGGGAGAGATCAAGCGCAACGGAGACGCGATCCTCAAGGCGATCAAGCGAGGGCTCGACCTCCCCGAGTCCGAGCTCCCGGACAAGAAGAAGCGCGGCAACCACAAGAGAGTCGGCGGCGTGCTCGACCTCCTTAAGGCCTTCCTCGGCCAGCGCAGCGAAGAACTCGGGATCGCGAGCGAAACCGTCGCGACGTCTGGGGACCTCGAGCGCCTCGCCAAGGACGAGAAACGCGAGCGCTTCGCCAAGGACCACCGGATCCTCCAGGGCTGGCGCGGTGAGCTGATTGGCGAGGACCTCTGCAAGATCCTGCGCGGGGAAGTCCGCCTAGCGGTCGACCCGGAGCAGCCCGGCAGGGTCAAGCTGTTCCAGCTCTAGAAGCTCCTAGCGCTCCCGCGTCGGGCGGAGGAGGGCGAGTTGGACCTCGAGCCGCACGCCTTGGCGTAGGACCTCGGCGCGGAGACGGAGGGTCGCGCCTGGCTCTGTGCGTAAGAGTCCTCTTCCGACAGCCTCGACCAGAGTCAACCAGTCGGTGATCGGCGTCCCCTCGAGAGTCAAGACGCGATCGCCAGACTCGAGCCCAGCCCCGACGAGGGTCACGCCAGCTCCGTGTGCCGCGACGTGGCTTCGACCGAGCCGGTAGACCTCGACGTCTTCCCTGCGCGAGGAGGCCAACCAGGCCCGAAAGCCCTTAGGGAACACGGCTTGGAGAGACTCGCCCCGACGAAGGCGCTCGGCGAGGGCGCCCACGATCGCGAATCGGCCGGAGAGGAGGCAGACGCGCTCGAGCCGGTCCTCCAACTGGCGGCAGGTGGAGTCCAGACGAGCGAGCCGGAGGAGGTGGTCCTTCGAGTTCCGCGCGATCTCGTCTTGGAGGGCTCTCAGCTCTGCCCTGACCGCGCGACGACGAGCGTCTTCGCTGCGGAGGGCCTCGAAGTCTCCGTCTGGGGGGAGAGGGGCGTCAACTAGGGCGCGGTGGTGACGGGCGAGGTCCTCCTCGAGTTTGCGCTCAAGGCTGTGCTTGGCTCGCCGATCGAGCGCCGCTCGTCGCGTCGTCGCGTGATTCGCCTCAATCTCTTGCACGAGCAAGCGCGTCGTGTTCGCGCGCTCCTCGAGGTATTTCCGGCCGCGAGGGGTCGCGAGCGTCCTGTAGCAGACGGCTCGACTCTGGGCCGCGTTCGTCGCGGACGTGAGCGCTTTGAGGAGCGCGTCTAGATCCTCCGCCTCTCGGGCGAGAGAGACCTTGGTCAGCGCTGTTCGCAGCGTGGCTTGGCTCTGCTCCCAGGCACGCGCAATCTCGGCCGGCGGCTCTACCCAGGGACAAGGCTCGGCCAACCGGGTCAAGCCCGCCTGGATCCGGTGGCGTGAGCCCCTGCGAAGCACGAGGGCGAAGCAGCCCTCGCGCTGAAGCCAGGCCAAGCCCCAGTCGATTCCGGCCTCCAGCCGCGCGAACTGAAGCGCCAGTCCGACGCTGCAGTCCGCAGGGATCAGGAGGCGGAGGCGAGACCCGAACAAGGAAGGATCGATCACCACGATCGCAGGCCCGCTCGCTTCGAGGGCTCGCGCGAAGGCGTAGACGTCGACCCCAACTAGCGCCTTGGAGCCGAGAGGTCGCGAACGGAAGGCGTCCCGACGGGCCTCGAACTGCCTCCCCTCCGTAGCCTGCACAGCGGGCACGATTCGAACAAAACCCTGGTGAAGGTCGATCCCTAGCCTCAGAGGCGCGAGGATTCGCTCCAGCACGTCAATCAATGGAGCTCCCTTGGAGCGGAGCGTGATCTCTTCGGTGAGCGCGGGGCGCGCAGCCCGAGTCACGAAGTAGTCGATCCCGGTCACGCCCCTCAGAAAGTCAAGGATCTGACTCAAGGGTGTCTGGTCGAAGTTGAGCGTAAGCGGATGAGACTGAAGCCGCAGCCGAAGGTCTCGCTCGTCAGTTCGGGACAAAGCGCGCTGGGCCGCCCGGCGGAGGCGGAGCGTGAGCGGAGGCGCGTGCGCGCTTCGGACGAGGACCCCGCGCCGATCCACCTCCCAGACCAAACGAGCCTCGCTGGCGCATACCAGGCCCAGGGCGTCTCGAAAGGTGACCGCCGTCAGGACCAGGCTGACCGAGGTGTTCGCGACGATGGCCTCGGCGCTCGGGTCGACGCGGATGGGTGTCGGACAAGACCTCCGCAACGACTCGAGGGCAGTCTTCACACTTCCGTCTACCGTCAGGGAGCCCTCCTCGAGGAGACCCATGGCATAGAGGCGTGTGCGCGCTTGCGCTGGCGAAGCTCCGCTCAGCGGGGCGGGCGCGAACCAAGCGTCTGCGAGCACGGCCGGCGGAGGCGGAGGGCGGCGTCGGACCAGGAACGCGGCGACGCGCTTGTGTCCGGTTGGGGTTTGGAGCACGCGCAGCTCGCCCTTCTCGCAGCGGACTTCCGTCCCGGGAGTCCAGCTGGACTGAGTCTCCGAGCGCAGCGCCGCGATCAGCGCCACACCTTGGGCGGGTTGCTCTGCCGCGTCAAAGGGCCAGGTCACCGGCTCCAAGAGCCGCTCCCCTGCCTCGAGAGGCTGCAGATAGACCGTCCCGTGGGTCAGACTCCAACGGAAGTTCGCCTCCTCGCAGATCAAGTCAAGGGCGCGCAGGAGCGTTGTGTTGCGGAGGCGAACGTGCACCTTGGGGCTCAAGTCTGGCTTCAGCCCAGGGGCTAGGGTCAGGTTCAGTCCGGTGATGTCCCGCAGAAACTCAATCACCTCCGCGATGGGGGTCCCGGGGAAGTTGAGGGTCACGGGTCGGGTCGCGAGCAGCTTGCGATACCGGATCTCCCAGGCCGGCCGCGGGGACTCGAGGACGCGCACGAGATCGCTCACGGGATAAGTCCTCTGGGAGAGCGAGCGCGAGCCGAGGCCCGGCTCGGAAGGCGCCGGGCTCGGGGCCG
>JAESQQ010000564.1 GCA_016765095.1 Planctomycetota bacterium
CCGCCGCGTTCGCCTGCCGGCCCCCGGCCTCGCAGGGCCCAGGCCACTCGGCCTGTCGGCTCGAAGCGGAGGAGCAGGGCGTCGGACTCGCCGACCGCGTCCAGCTCCAACCAGGCTCCGTCTTGCCGCTGGAGCGAGACCCTTCCCGTGGCCGTCGCCGAGATCAAGTAACCGCCGTCTGGGCAGGGCAAGGCGGCGACGAGCTCTAGCTCGCCCTTGATCTGCGCGGTTGAGGCCTTGATCGGGGTCCGGGCCGAGTGGACCGCGGGGACGCGTTCGTCTGCCTCAGCGGGGCCTGGTCCCAGGCAGACCGCGACCAGAGAGACCGCGACCAGAGAGACGAGCCAGAGAGAAAGGTGCCAAAGGGCAGGGAGCCTGATTCCGTGTCGACGCATGGAGACCTCCACGTGGCGAGCCCGCCCCGACACCGGGATGACGGAACACCCCCCCCTTTCCGAAGAAGTTCCTGGCTCGCGAGACCCGCGCCCTGCTTAGACACCGGCTGCGGCGTTTCTACACGAGCAAATCTGGCTTGATCTCCCCGAGGTTGCGACACCCGCAGAGCGCGAGGGCTTGGTCAAACTCGGCGCTGAGCAGGTCAAGAACGTGCGCCACGCCCGCCTCTCCCCGAGCTCCGAGCCCCCAGAGGATCGGGCGCCCGAGGAGAACGGCCTGGGCGCCGAGTGCTATGGCCTTGATCACGTCCGTGCCGCGGCGGACTCCTCCGTCGAGGAGGATCGGGACTCGCCCCGCGACGGCGGCGCTGACTTCCTCAAGGCAGTCGAGCGTCGCGACGGCTGTGTCGAGCTGACGGCCGCCGTGGTTGCTGACTACGATTCCAGCGGCGCCGGCCTCCACCGCGAGGTCGGCGTCGTCGCCGCGCACGATCCCCTTGACGACGACCGGGAGGCTCGTGATCGAGCGGAGCCAGGAGAGGTCGTCCCAAGTCAGGTTGGGGTCGAGGAGCGAACCGACGTAGGCAGCCAGCCCGCTCTCACCAGCGACTGGGGCCAGCGCGCCGTAGCCCGCTGCGTGGAGGTTCTTTGCTTCGAGCCCGGCCGGGAGGTGGAACCGATTCCGAATGTCTCGCTCGCGTCGCCCCAACAGGGGCGCGTCGACGGTCAGGACGAGGGCGCGACAGCCCGCCGCCTCGGCGCGTCGGACCAGGGCCTGGGTCGCCTCTCGGTCGCGGTAGACATAGAGCTGAAACCACACCGCCCCCGAGCTGGCCGCGACGACTTCTTCGAGAGCGACGTTGCTCAGCGTGCTCAGGACCATGACCGTTCCGGCCGCTCCTGCCGCGCGGGCTGTCGCCAATTCGCCGGCCGGATCGGCCAGTCCTTGAAAGGCCATCGGCGCGATCAAGACGGGAAACGAGAACTCCGAGCCGAGGACCTCGCCTCGGCTGGAGCGTTCGCCGACCCCCGCCAAGACTCGAAACCGGAGCCGACGTCGCTCGAAGGCCGCTCGATTGTCCCTCAGGGTCAGCTCGTCCATGGCCCCGCTCGCGTAGTAGTCGTAGGCCATTCTCGAGAGCTGGGCCTTGGCGAGGGGCTGATACTCGAACAGGTTGATCGGGAGGTCCTCCAGCTCTTGTGGAGTCGGCTGCTCAGTCATGGACCTCCTCGGGATCGGGCCCCGCGTCGGCGAGTCGCTGGGCCAGGGCGGCGATCGAGCGTGGGGCGCAGCCTTCAGCCTTGTTGTTGACGATCAAGTAGCGAGGCCGCCCGCTCGCGCCGAGGAGCTCGCCGAGGTCGTCTCGGGCGTCTAAGTCGGCGTCCACGACGCGGTCGAAGGGGGCGTAGTAGCCGCGGTCGAGGCCGACGGTCCGAAACAGGGGGTGGCGGGCGTAGGCAGCGAGCCCCTCTCGAGCCAGGGTCGGCGAGGGCGCCGGGCGGTCGTAGACCAGTCCTTCCCAGCCCGAGAAGGACCAAGAGCTCGTCCCGAGGCGGAGGTCTGAGGGGAGACGCTCCCCGAGCGCGTGCAGGTCTTTAGGGATCTCGGCGGGGCCGACGGCGCCGAGCGGCTCGGGAGGGAGCCCGAACAACCGGAGCTGGCTCCCGCTCACGTCTTGGCGTGGAAGAACCGGGTGGCGGCGTGGCGGAGGCCCGCGCGGTTAGACTCCACGAGGTTGATCCCCTCGGCGTTGCACGCGATCAGGCTCGCGTCTTCGAGGTCGGCCTCGACTGCGTTCGCGCCACGCAAGTCGCAGGAGACGAAGGTCGCGCCGCTGAGGTTCGCTTCCCGGAGGTTGACGCCTTCGAGGTTGCAGTCGATCAGGATCGCGCCGCGGAGGTCGATCCGCGCCAAGTTGGCGCCCCCGAGCTGTCGTGGCGCCTGGAAGCGGCAGTGGATCAGGCGCGAGTCGCGGAAGTTGGCGGCCGTGAAGTCGCAGCCGTCGAACACGCAGCGCGCCGCTCGCCCGCCCTCGAACCCGAGCCGAGAGAGGTAGGCCCCACGGAAGTCGCAGTCGGCGAAGGTCGCGTCTATGACGTCGAGCTCCATAAGACGCGCCTGATCGAAGGTGCAGCCCTCAAAGAGTGCGCCCCGCAGCCGAGCCTGGCGCAGGTCTGCGCCCTTGAACACGCACTCCAGCCAGCGGCTCTCCTCGAGGGAGGCCTTGACGAAGCACGTGTCCCGAAAGGTCGTCCCGTGGGCTTCAAAGACCGGCAGCGAGAGCTCCGACAAGTCGAGGTGCCCGAGGAGGTCCTCGCCCAACCGCCGGCGCGCCTGGAGCAGGTGCCAGACTTCGTCACGCTGGTGGCGGCTCGTGTAGTCCATGGTCTAGGCCGCTCCGGCGCGGCCGCGGGCGGGGGTAAACCCCGCCCCTACAAGGCCGCGATTCACGGCCAGTGAGGTTCGTGCGCAAATCACGGCCAGTGAGGTTCGTGCGCAAATCATGGCCAGTGAGGTTCGTGCGCGATTCACGGCCAGTGAGGTTCGTGCGCAAATCATGGCCGGTGAGGTTCGTGCGCGAATCATGGCCGGTGAGGTTCGCGCGCGAATCATGGCCGGTGAGGTTCGTGCGCGATTCATGGCCGGTGAGGTTCGTGCGCGATTCATGGCCGGTGAGGTTCGGCTCTGCGCTGGCGCCAATGTGATCTGTAGGGTGCGGGGTTTACCCCCGCCCGCCGTACGGGTGGCCCTGCTACCCACCTTGCTGCTCGACCTGACCGTCGACGTCTTGGACGTCTTGGTGGTAGTTCTCGGTCAGAGTCCGCTTATCGACGAGGCCCAGGGCCTCCTCGAGCTCCTTGGTCAGCTCAACGCAAGTCGAGCCGTCCCCGCCGACGACTTTGATCGTGACGTTGCCTTCGGCGTCGATAGAGATCTCCAGCTCGTCCTTGTTTGCCATGGCTAGCTCCAGCGCCGGACGCGGACTGTGACCGTCTGCTGGGCGTCTTCGGTCTCCTCGACGACGGTGTAGCCCTGCTTGGTGATCTCCTCGAGGATCTTGCTGTAGGCGTACTTCTTGTTGAGCGTGTTGAGGAACTCCTCCTTCTCGATCCCGGCTCGGACTTGAAGCATGTCCCAATCTCCGATCAGCGAGTAGCCGTCGGCGGTCTGGACGATTCCAATGTCGTAGGTGGACTTGGTATCGATCACGGCGATCGCGTCGGTCAGCTCGCCTTGATAGCCGCGGACTTGAGTCACGCCCTCCTTGAACGAGTAGCCCATCTCCTCAATGACCTTTTGGATCGTGACGAAGCACTTGAGCTTGGTCTGAACCTCGGTGAAGTGGCTCACGGGGTCTCCTCTAGATATCGATCTTGCGGGTCAGCTCGCGCTGCTCGGAGGGGAGGACGTTGCTGCTCGCGATCCGGGCCCGGGTCTTCGCCCAGTCGCGCATCGTGGCGATCTCCTCGTGCATGGTTCGCGAGAGGGGCACGGTGTCCTCGATCCCGCGCAGGAGGTGCTCGTCGTTGAGCTCGACGCCCTCGTCGAAGGCGTCGTAGAGCCCCGAGATCACGACCTGCTCGATCTCGGAGCCGCTGAACCCGTCGCTAGCTTCGACCAGCGCCTTGAGGTCGTAGTTCGCCGGATCGCGGTGGCGGCGCTCAATGTGGATCCCGAAGATCTTCTCGCGCTCCTCGGCCGAGGGCAGGTCAACGAAGAAGATCTCGTCGAAGCGGCCCTTTCGGAGCAGCTCGGGGGGGAGCATTTTTATGTTGTTGGCGGTCCCGATCACGAACACGGCCGAGGTCTTCTCCTGGAGCCAGGTAATGAACGTCCCGAACACCCGCGCGGTCGTGCCCCCGTCGGACTGACCCGAGCTGGCGACGCCTGAGAGTCCCTTCTCGAGCTCGTCTAGCCAGAGAATGCAGGGCGCGACGCTCTCGGCGGTCTTGATCGCGCGTCGCATGCCCTCCTCGGACGAGCCGACGAGCGAGCCGAACACCTTGCCAATGTCGAGGCGGACCAGGGGGAGCCGCCAGAGGGAGGCTACGGACTTGGCCATCAGCGACTTTCCGCAGCCGGGGATTCCGAGCATCAGGATCCCGCGCGGCTCGGGGAGCCCAAACGCGCGGGCTTCGGGCGTGAACGCCTTGGCGCGCTTGCGGAGCCAGTCTTTCATGAGGTCGAGCCCGCCGACGCCGTTGAAGGTGTGCTGGGGCTGCATGAAGTCGAGGATCCCGCTCTTGCGAATGATCTGCTCTTTCTCGGAGTGAATGATCAGGACGTCGAATCGCTTGACCATCACGAGTGACTTGGCGAGCACGTTCTCGATTTCGATCGCGGTCAGCCCGAGCGCGGCCTCGGCGATCTTGTTCCGCTCGATTTCGTCTTGATCGAACTCGGCCAGCCAGGCGTTGACCACTTGGTTGGGGCCACCGCGGAGCGCGTCTAGGAGGCGCCCCATGATTCGCTTGATCTCTTCGACGTTGGGCATGTCGAAGTCGACGACCGCGAACTCCTTTTCGATCTCGGGTGGGATCGACAAGATCGGCGAGAGGATCACGCAGCAGCGCTGGCGCTTGGGGAAGTCGCGGGCCAGGTCACGCAGGAGTCGCTTGACCGCCGGGTTCTTGACGTATTCGTGGAAGTCCTTGAGCACGAACAGGGCCTTGCCCTTGTTGTAGGCCTTCATCCACTTGAGGGCCTCGATCGGCTCGGCCTTGTCGGCCGCGCCCCAGTCGCTCTGGTCGGGGTCCTGATCAACGAAGCCCTCGGTGATCGACCAGCTGAAGGGACGGGCCCCGCAGCGCTCGGCGACCTTGTGATAGAGCAGCTTTTCGATCCGCTCCTCTTCGGGAGAGGCGATATAGATGAGCGGATAGCGAGCCTTGATCAGATACGTCAATTGCTCAACGGAGCTGGGGCGGCTCTTCTCCTCGAACACGGGGCCGTCAGTGGCCATAGGAGCTCCTGGCTAGTTAGTCGAGGTCGAGGCCGCCGAAGCGCTCGACCCCTGAGTCGTCGAAGTCAACGTCGGTGTCCGGTTGACGGGCCGGCTCGTCGTCGAGAGACAGTGTGCGTGAGGGAGCAGGCGGCGCCGCCCCTCGATTGGCGAAGGGAGCTGGCTGGGCCGCCTGGGCCGGCCGGCTCGTTCGAGGGGCCGGAGTCGCGGCGCCCGTCCGAGGGGTAGGAGCTGGAGCGGGCGAAGCGCCGCGCTGGGCGTCCGCGCTGCGTCCTTGTCGGCTGAACAGGGAGACCGTGACTCGCTCTCCAAACACGACCTTCTGGTTGTCGACGACGAGCACCGCCTTGCCGTCTTCGACTTGGAAGTCGTCGAACTGGGGCAGCTCTGTCCGTGCCTTGAGGCCTGAGATCAAGCGCGCGAAGCGGACCTCGCTCGGCTCGGTGGTGTCGTCTTCGTCGGGCGGGGCGTCGGGGCGGTCTCCGCGCATTGCGTCCGCGCGTTCGGGGTGGGGAAAGTCGAACGGGATCGTCTGATCGAGGACGTATTCCTTGGTCAGGCTGCACACCAACTCAAGGAGCTCCTCTTGGGAGAGCGAACCGTAGCGGGCGCGGAGTTCGTCCATTGCGCCGCGGGCATAGCCTAGGGGGTCAGGCACCCAGCCTCCTTGTTCCCGGAAGTATAGATCGGCTGGTCGCCTGGCGAAGCCGCGGCTTCCCCTGATCTCTCAACCGCCGAGGCGGCTGATCTTGGTGCCCGGGGCGATCTTGAGCTCCAGCGTGCGCTCGATCTTGACGTTTCGTTCAAAGCGGGTCACGTCGATCACGACCCGGTCGCCGCGCCGGTTCTTCTGGGAGACCCTGAGGATCCGGGTCCCACGAAAGCGCATTCGGGTCTCGCTCAGCGAGGACTTGGGGTCGCGTGGGATCAGGATCAGGGTCCGCTCCCCTTTCTCAGCGTGCACCTCAAGCCGGAGCCGGTAGCGCCTCGGGAGGTCTTTGAGGTCGCTCCCAAAGAGCGGAAAGGGAGTCGGCGGAGCGGAGCCCGGCGCGATCGGAAACACCTCCAACCGCTTGAGCCGCGGGTGATAGAGCCGGGCTTCGTTTGGAGTCACGAGCAGCTCCGTCTCAGGCGTGCCGTCCTTCCCGCGCGTAATCATGAGGACCCGACGCCCCTTGAGGAGAGTCTCGCCCTCCCGCACGAGGGGCTTGCGCAAGATCCTCAGCCGCTTGGTTTGCTTGAACACGACCCGCAGGGTCTTGACCCCAGCCATAGCCTGGGTCCACTCGGCCAGAAACGCCTTCACCTCCGCGCTAGGCGCCTCACGGGCGACAGGCGTAGCGCTTGGCGCAGGCTTCCCCTGCCCCCACACCGGCACCCCGAGCGCAACCACGACCACCCAGGTCCATTTCCAACACGGCAAGTTCAGCCTCCCAGGGCGAGCGAAGCCCAAGCCTCTGATCCGATCCAACTGAAGCGAAGCCAACCACACTCCATCCAACCCAAACGCGGGGGTCTGGGGGGCGCAGCCCCCCAGGGGAAGGATGGGGGTCTGGGGGGCGCAGGCAGCCCCCCAGGGGGAACCGTTAAGCCGTCTCGCGTTCGCCAATCGTCTTCTCAGAGGACGTGGCGGGCGCCTCGGGGGGCGCATTCACGTCGCCGTCGCCTACGTCGCCGTCGCCTATCCCGAGCTCGAGTTCGAGGGCCCGGAGCGTCGCGTTGGCTTGGAGCTGCTTCGCCTCTTGCTCCATGTTGAACTCGTCGACGTTGGTCGACTCGAGGGCGATGTCCATTTTGGCTTCTGCGTGCGCGGTGTCGCGCTCGATTTGCTCGATCATTTGGTCGTGAGTCGCGTCGACCCCGCCGACTTGGAACTTGTCCATCGAGTCGGCGACTTTCGACTGCCACTCCGCCTGGCGCTTTTGAGAGAGGGCCGCCCGGGTCTGGGCGATCTTCTCCTCGATCATTTTGAGGTGCGCCTTTCGCATCGTCTCGGCCTTGGCGTAGTGCTGCTCGGCGATCTTGAGTGTCCCCTCTTGTTGAGTGATCTCCCGCCGGACCTCTTGGAGGGCGGTCGCGAAGTTGAGCGCTAGGTCGCGCCGATCCCCTTGGAGGGCGGCTTTGGCCTTGGAGACCAGGTCCGCTTCGCGAGCCTTGAGCTTGTCCAGCCCGCGCCCAGCGAGGGTGACCTGCGCCTTCATCATCGCGACTTGCTCGTTCATCTGCGGGATCTGGTCCTGCATGTCACGAACGTTCTGCTTGAGGATCAGCTCAGGATCCTCACCAACCTCGATCATCCAGCCGAAGATCGACCGAAACAATCGCTTGATACGCGCCCACATAGGGTACCCCTGACAGGTGGAGCCTCGAACTTATCCCCGGTATTGGTAAGGACTTAGCGAAGCTGTCCGCCGTGAGGACGTTAACTCGTCTCGTGCAGCTTGGCAAGGAAAGCTCTACGCCAGGGCGTCGCCTCGATCCGCAGCGGGAGGTTCTGGAGGCGAGCCTACTTGGGGGCTTCGAGCGAATCGGACCACGGCCAAAACAGTCTCCACCAGCGGTTCCAGCGCGCGAGGAGCCGGACGGGCACATAGATCGTGTCACCGGGTAGGAGCCACATGTCTGGCCGCTCGCCTGCCAGAACTGCTTCGAGATCAAGCTCGTAGGCCGCCGGCTTGAAGGTTCGGGTTCGGATCACCCGCACGGCCGAGAGGTCTGCGATCCCCTCCTTGACGCCGCCGCTGGCCTGGATCGCGGCCAGGACGGTCGCGCCCCGGACGTAGGCCACGGTGCCTGGGTTCGCGACTTCCCCCGCGACGTGGATCACGTGGCTTCGCATTTCGACGAGCGAGACCGAGACCGTCGGGTCGACGTAGGCTGCCTTGAGGCGCTTGGCGAGCTCGACGCGGGCCTCATCGATCGTCAGTCCCCCCATCTGCACGTCGCCCACGAGCGGGATCGCGATCGATCCGTCGGGGCCGAGCTGGAGGTCGAGTTGGAGCTCCTTCTCGCCCCACACGCTGACGTGGATTCGGTCGCCAGGGCCGAACCGAAACTCGAAGGGCGCTGGCTCGGCCTCGACGGGAGGATCGTGGAAGGTCTGGCAGCCGGCGGAGAGGATCACGCAAGCCAAGAGCGCCGCCGCGCGAGCGATCGCGCTCACGCAGCCTCCAAGACGTCGTTCAGCACGATCCCCGCCAACCGGCTTCGGCCAATCAGGCGGATCGCTTGCTCAATGTCCGTCTTGGACGTCTTGCGTGCGCGGACGACCAGGAGAACTTTGTCGACCATTCGGGCGAGGGCGAGGGGGTCGGCCGCGCCGAGGACCGACGAGCCGTCGATCAGGATCGATTGGCGGGGATAGACCCGGCGGAGGTTGTCAATGAAGGTCCTCATGCTGTCCGAGGCGATCAGCTCTGCGGCGTTGCTCCCGCGCAACCCGAGCGGGATCACGTCCAGCTCGTTGAGGCGGAGACGGACGACGTAACGCGAGGGGTCGCTATCGGTCGAGAGCGCCTCGAGGAGTCCGTCGGTCGGCGCCCGCTGCCCGAAGGCGCGCAGGATCCCGCGACCGCGGGGATCGGCGTTGACGAGGACTGCCCCTTCGCCGGGGACGCGCGCTCCGACCACCGCCAAGTTACTGGCCACGATCGTCTTTCCCTCAGCGGGGCGGGCGCTGGTCACGAGGATCACTCGGGACCGCTCGCCGTTGTGGGTGGGCACGTCACTGTCGAGGTTGGCGCCGTGGAAGACTTGCTCGTAGAGCTGGCGAAAGAGGTCTGATTCGGGAGCTTCAACGTCGCTCACGCAGACCAGACCGGGGTCGAGTTGATCGCGGTGGAACTGCTCGACGATCATTCGCGGACGGATCGCGCTCCTGCTTGAGCTCAAGGCCTGGAGTCGACTGGAAGAACTCGAGCGTGGGGAAGGGCGCGGTCGCTCGCTCGAAGCTGGCGGGCGTCGAGGAGTCTTCCACACTTGAGTATCGGGGCCGGTCTTCGCGCCCTCGCCCTCGCCCTCGCCCTCGAGGTCGTCGGGGCGCTGGAAAGACTTGGTGGGCTGTCCGTCAGCCTGCTCCTCGCGGGCCAGAGTCTTGAAGCTCTGAGTCGGCTCGGACGAGTTCCCCTTGAGGTCGTTGCGTTTGAAGTGGGCCGTCGGCGGCTGAAGGGCGTCCTTCGGGAAGCGCTGCGCGCTTCGCGAGTCGCTCGTCGAGCCGAGCAGGAGGGCCTCTAGGGCCGCGGCGCCGTCGCGTTCGAAGGTCGTTTGCGCCTCGGCCGCTTCGGTCTCCGAGAGTCGGATCACGCGGCGCCCGGAGGAGTCGTCTTGGCCCTCGACCTCGGTCACTGTGTCGTCGAGGAGGGCGAGCCAATCGGCGTCTTGAAACAGCCGACTGATTCGTTCTTCGGTCCCCGCGTCCCAGCTCGTGTCGTCGCCCAAGACGACGTCTCGGGCCTGAGTCTCCGCCGAGCCTGAGCCAAACGCAGCCGTGGGAGGGACCGTCTCGGCTAGGGAGGGCGGGTCTTCTTCTGAGTCGGGCGGGAGCGTGATCGCTCCGTCTGCGCCGACGACCTGAGCGGCGTCGTAGACCCGAGACATGCGCGCCGAAGTACTGCGCTTGGGGATCTCGACGAGCGCTGCGATCTCGTCGAGATCGGTCTCGGGCTCGGGGAGCGGATCCAAGGGCGAGCGGCGCTCGGCAGTCTCAGCCAGCGGTGCGGTGTCGAACTGCACCAGGGGTGGCAACAGGCCGGAGCCTGGGTCGCTCGCGGCGATGGTCCCGACTTGCTGCGTGTCGCCGCCTTCCCAGGAAGGGAGCGGGGGAGCCGTCGCGACCTCGCCCTTCAGGAGTGCGACAGACGCCGTCGCAGACTCGGTCAGCGGAGGACCGTCCGTGGGCGACGTCTCGCCGCCGTCTGCGTTCGGGGCCGGCTCATCGAGGATCAGGTCGTCGTCTTCGATCTCGTCCTCGGGTGGGATCTCGTCGAAGCTCAGGCGGGCGCTAGCGCGGGCCAGTTCGTCTTCGATCTCGTCCTCGGGGCCCGTGTCCTGCAGGGGGGCCAGCCGACCGGAGGGGGTCCGTCGCGAGTGGGAGCCAGACCCGCTTCCCTTGTAGAGCCGACCGGAGGGGGTCCGGCGCGAGTGGGAGCCAGATCCGCTCCCGGCCTGCTGGTGTCGGAGCCGAGAAGAGTCCGTCGGCGCGAGGATCCCGCCTCCGCCGTTCTCTCCGAGGCGGACCTCTGGGACTTCTCGTACCCCGCCGAATTGGTGGGCGCTGAGGTCGACGTCTGGGTCGAGGGCGGAGGCTGCGAGGGCGAGAATGTCCAAGCCAGCGTGATCGCTCACGCCCAGCCCCTGAAAGGGAGAGCCGGACTGGTGGGCGTTGTGGGTGGATTGATCGGGATCGATCTCGTCCGCGTCAGTGAGGGTCGGACGCTCGCGGCAGTCGAACTCGCCCGATTCGAGGGAGGTGTCGAGCTCTCCCTCCTCGGCCTCCTCGCCGTCTTCTAGGTTCAAGACTTCACGGCAGTCGGGGCAGCGGGCGTCGAAGTCGAAGATCGCCTCGGCCGGTACGAGCGAAGCGTACGGGCAGGAGGGGCAGCTGGCTGTGAGGGTGGCTGACACGGATTACCTGAGGTGTGGAATCACGCCGAGGACGGGGACACGGAGATCGCTGAGGTCTTCGAGCTCGTGAATCGCTGGGTCGCGACGATCGATCCACCAGGCCAGGAGGAGCGCGAGGAGAACTGAGCCGCCGAGGCCGTATTTAATGAACTCGGAGGGGCGGAAGCTCTCGACGTGGCTAGCCGGGCTGACCTTGAGTCGGGGGCGGGGCCCTCCTCGGAGTTGGGGCCCAGGCTCTCCTCGGAGTTGGGCCCGGCGCAGCGCGCTGACCAGTTGAGCCTCCTCGGTGCGGACTTCGACCACGCCGGCTCGCCGGACTTCGAGCGCGGCCTTGGCGCGATCCAGACGGGATCTCATGGCTTCGGTCTGGGCCTGCCCGGACTCGAGGTTGGCTCGGGTCCGAGCTGCTCGGTCGCGGGCCGCTGTCCACTCGCGGTAGCTGGGGGCGCGCTGAATCCACTCGCCTGGGGGCTCGACCAACTCGGCCTCGATCACGGTCTCGCCTGTTCCCTCTTCGTCGGCGATCTCGAGGTTAAGTCGATCGTTGACTTCGTCGGAGAGTGGGCTGGCAGAGGGGGTCGGGCTCGCCACGGGCTCGGTCGTGGCCGGAGTTTCAGAGCCCGGAGTTTCAGAGCCCGGAGTTTCAGAGCCCGGAGTTTCAGAGCCCGGAGTTTCAGAGCCCGGAGTTTCAGAGCCCGGAGTTTCAGAGCCCGGA
>JAESQQ010000565.1 GCA_016765095.1 Planctomycetota bacterium
CGGGGGTAAACCCCGCCCCTACATTCACCTCTACCGCTATCTCCGGGTCCAGCCACTAGAGGCCTTCCTTGAAGGCTGAAGAATTTGGGCCAGGAAGCCAAGAACCCAGGAAGAGAGAAGACAGAAAGACAGAAAGACTCGCCCTCACCGAGCCGCTCGGCCTACTCCGGCCACTCCGCCTTGACGGTCGTCACGATCCCTCCCCGCGGCTTGTAGGTCCCCGTGACTACGAGTTGGCGCGGGTCGAGGCAGCGCTTGAGGTCTTCGAGGATCGTGTTCGTGACCGTCTCGTGGAAGATCCCCACGTTGCGATAGCTGCCGAGGTAGAGCTTGTAGCTCTTGAGCTCTAGCAAGCGCTTGTTGGGCACGTATTCGACCAAGATCGTGCCGAAATCCGGCTGATCGGTCATTGGGCAGACCGCCGTAAACTCAGGCGCGTCGATGGTGACCAGGTAGTCACGATCGGGGTAGGCGTTGGGAAAAGTCGAGAGCGCGTCAGCCGCAGCGCGGACTCCAGGATCGTCTACTCCCGCGTCTCCGCGCTTTTGGGCCTCGATTGCCCGCTCCTCGTCGCTCAGAATCCCCACGATTTGCCTCCCTCGAGGCCGCTGTCCGAGTTTCTGCACGGCCAGGGCGGGGTTAGATTAGCGCGCTCTTAGGGGAGTTCCCACATGCACGACCGGATCCATAGCGCGCTGACTGACGTCGATCCCACAGAGACGGAGGAGTGGCTCGATAGCCTCGAGGACCTCGTCGTCCGCTGGGGCCCAGATCGCGTCGGCTTCCTCCTCGGCGAACTGCGAGATCGCGCTCGGAGCCGCGGCGTCGAGCTTCCCTTCGACGTCCTCGCTCCCTGCGTGAACACGATCGCCGAGGCCGCTCAGCCGGAATATCCCGGTGACGAAGCGCTCGAGGAGCGGATCGAGGCCGTGCTCCGCTGGAACGCTATGGCCATGGTCACCAAGGCCAACAAGGAGCGGGCGGGAATCGGCGGGCACATAGCGACCTACGCCAGCTCGGCGACTTTCATGGAGGTCGGCTTCAACCACGTGTTCCGCGGCGCCGAGGGCGAGGGCTCAGGCGACCACCTCTATATCCAGGGACACGGCTCACCAGGGATCTACGCCCGGGGCCACCTCGAAGGGCGCCTGACCCTTGAGCAGATCCACCGGTTCCGCGGGGAGGTCGGCGGCGGCGGGCTCCCGAGCTACCCCCACCCTTGGCTGATGCCTGATTTTTGGCAGTTCCCGACCGTCAGCATGGGCCTCGGGCCCCTGACCGCGATCTACCAGGGTCGCTTCAACCGCTACCTCCACAACCGCGGCCTAGTCGACACCTCCACCAGCCAAGTCTGGGCCTTCCTCGGCGACGGCGAAATGGACGAGCCCGAGTCGCGCGGGGCGATTCATATCGCGGCCCGGGATCGCCTCGACAACGTGTGCTTCGTCATTAACTGCAACCTCCAGCGCCTTGATGGGCCCGTGCGGGGCAACGCGAACATTGTCCCCGAGCTCGAGGGCTGCTTCCGCGGAGCGGGCTGGAACGTGATCAAGGTCCTCTGGTCGAGCGCCTGGGACGAGCTGTTCCGAAACGACGAGCACGGCCTGATCGAGAAGCGCCTCGCGAGCCTCGTCGACGGGAAGCTCCAGCGGATCGCGGCCCTCGGCGCCGCCGAGCTGCGCCGACTGGTGTTCGACACGCCCGAGTTGGCGGCCCTGATCGAGGGCTGGGACGACGAGAAGCTCGCGAGCCTCCACCGAGGCGGCTTCGACCGTCGCAAGGTGTATGCCGCCTACCAGGCGGCCCGCGATCACACCGGCGCGCCGAGCCTGATCTTGATGCACACCGTCAAGGGCTGGGGCATGGGCAAGGTTGGCCAGGGCGCCATGTCGACGCACGGGCAGAAGAAGATCAAGGACAAGGGGCTCCTTGAGTTCCGCGATCGGTATCAGATTCCCCTCGACGACGCGGCTGCCCAAGTCCCAGAGCTCGTCACGCTGGCTCCTGACTCACCAGAAATTCAATACGTCATGGAGCGACGCAAAGCTCTGGGTGGCCCGCTCCCCGCGCGGAGCGAGGGGGCGCCCGCGCTGTCAGCACCTTCGGCGGAGCTGTTCGAGGAGTTCATGGCGGGCTCGGGCGGGCGCGAGGTCTCGACGACCATGGCCTTCGTGCGGACCCTCAACACCCTGATGCGCTCGGAGACCCACGGCAAGCTCTGCGTGCCCGTGATCCCCGACGAGGCGCGGACCTTCGGCATGGAGAGCTTCTTCCGCAGCTACGGGATCTTCGACGTGCACGGTCAGCTCTACGAGCCCGTCGACCGCAAGGCGCTGACTTTCTACAAGGAGTCCCTAGACGGGCAGGTCTTGGAGGAGGGGATCAGCGAGGCCGGTGGAATGGCGAGCTTCATTGCCGCCGGGACGGCGTATGCGACCCACGGGATCAATACGATCCCGTTCTACATTTTCTACTCCATGTTCGGCTTCCAGCGGATCGCCGACATGATTTGGTCAGCCTGTGACAGTCGGGCCCGTGGGTTCTTGCTCGGGGCCACGGCCGGTCGGACGACGCTCAACGGAGAGGGTCTCCAGCACCAAGACGGTCACGGGCTCCTTATGGCCTCGCCCTTCCCGACGCTGCGGGCCTACGAGCCAGCGTTCGCCTACGAGACCGCGATCCTGATTCGAGAGGGCCTCGAGCGCATGTATGAGCGGCAAGAGCCCGCGATTTACTACATCACGCTCCACAACGAGAACTACGAAATGCCGGCCCTCCCGCCCGGCCCGGATCGCGAGCGCGTCGTGACTGGCGTCGTCGACGGGATGTACTTGTTCCGCAAGAGCGAGGCTGCGGGGCCCCGGGTCCAACTCTTCGGCTCGGGCTCGATCCTCCGCCAAGTGCTCCAAGCCGCCACGACCCTCGAGGAGCAATACGGCGTCGCGGCAGACGTCTGGAGCGTCACGAGCTACAAGCAGCTCCGAGGCGACGCGACCCAAGCCGAGCGCTGGAACCGTCTCCACGCGGATCAGACTCCCCGAGGCTGCCCGCTCTGGAGCAACCTGGAGGGGGTCGAGGGTCCCTTCGTCGCTACGAGCGACAACGTCTCGCTCGTCCCCGACCAGATCAGCCCCTGGGTCCCCGGTCGCCTCTGGGTGCTCGGGACCGACGGATTCGGGCGGAGCGACACTCGCGAAAATCTCCGTCGCCACTTTGAAATCGACGCGGCCGCGGTCACGGTCGCAGCCTTGGGTGCGCTCGCCGAGCGAGGCGCCCTCGAACCGGACGTGGTCGTAAAGGCCATGGCCGACCTCGGCGTCGATCCCGATCAGCCCGACTCCCTGTTCGCCTAAGCGCTAGGATAGAGCCCTCATATGAGCACCTACGAGTTCACACTCCCCGAGCTAGGGGAGGACATTGAGTCCGGGACCGTCATCAAGCTCCTCGTCGCGGTCGGCGACGAGGTCGTCGTCGAGCAGCCGCTCGTGGAAGTCGAGATCGACAAAGCGACCGTCGAGCTCCCGGCTCCTGCTGCGGGCAAGATCGAGAGCCTGAGGGTCGCTGCCGGCGACACCGTTCAGGTCGGCGACTTGGTCCTCACGATCACGACCAACGGGGCGGCGCCCGCGGCGAGCCCTGCGGCTACGGCAGCTCCGGCTGCTGTAGCCCCGGCCGCTGTAGCCCCGGCCGCTGTAGCCCC
>JAESQQ010000566.1 GCA_016765095.1 Planctomycetota bacterium
ATAAGCGAAGGGCAGCAACTCGTCGCGATCCTCAAGGCTTCTGCACGGACAGCTCGAAAGCGCGCGAGTTGATTCCCTGTTGCCGTTGCTATTCCTCTGTTGATATTCCGTGTTCTGGTGACCCAAGCCGTTCCTCCTCCTAAACTTGGACCGTTCGTCGCCTGGCATTGGGGTAAACCCTCCCAGGGGCAGGCGGGGGTAAACCCCGCCCCTACGGGACGTTAGAGCACGAAGAGAGAGGCAGAGGGAGCCATGGAGCGGGCGGAGATCGGATTCATCGTCCGTTTTTGCGCGCGACTCGCTCTTCTCCCCCATGAAGCACCTCCTCTCGCTCGCCTTTCTCCTCTCGACCTGCTCTCTGCTCTCGGCGGCCGACGTCGTCAGCGTCCGCTTCGATCGGACCGAGCGGACCCAGTGGGGCGAGTCGCTCTACCTGCTCGGCGACCGCCCCGAGCTCGGCAACAACGACCCGACCCGCGCGATCCGCATGCTGCCGGGCCAGAACAACGCCTGGAGCCTGACCGTCGAGCTCCCCGCTGGCGCGAACTACACCTACCGCTACTTGATCCGCGACAACGGCGCCGGCGCGCTCCCCAGCCGCCAGAACGCGCGCGACGTCGGGAGCGTCGTCCGCGCGACCGCGCCGGGCACCCTCCGACGCCGGGTTCGGGTCCGTTACTACAGCGGCTGGCCGCGGGTCGTGCTCAACCACCCCGGCGGCCAAGTCTGGCTGAGCCGCACAGGCGCCGGCCGCAGCAGCGGCGAGTCGCTCTGGGAAGGCGTCGTCGAGACCGACCGCCTCGAGCTGGAGTTCACCCTCGGCGACGGCGGCCAGGGCGTCGACCGCGCGCCTGCCGGCGGGAACTACCGGACCGGCTACGGCGAGTTTAGCCTCCTAGAAGGACGCCTTTACCCGGGCCAGATCGCCCCCCAGGGGATCGAGACCCAAGGTCGCGTGCTCCGCTACAACGGCTTTAGCTCGCAGATCCTCGGCAACCAGCGCGACCTGTTCATTTACTTGCCCCGCAACTACCAGAACAGCGACAAGCGCTACCCGGTGATCTACGCCCACGACGGCCAGAACCTGTTCGGGCCCGACGCCATGTTCGGCGGCTGGCGCCTCGAGCGCGCCGCCGACGAGGCGATCGCAGCGGGCCAAATGGCCGAGGTGATCGTGATCGGGGTCGCCAACACGCGGGCCCGCATGAGCGAATACATGCCCGAAGCCGACGGAGGCGAGGCGCTCAAATACGGCCGATTCCTGACCGACGAGCTCAAGCCCTGGGTCGATCGCGCTCTGCGCACCAAGACCGGACGCGAAGACACAGCGCTCCTGGGCAGCAGCCTGGGCGGAATCACCTCGCTCTATCTCGCCTGGAAGCGCCCCGACGTGTTCAGCAAGGTCGGCAGCCTCTCGGGCTCGTACTGGCTCCGCGGCTGGGTCGACAACATGGGCGCCAAGCCGAACCTCCCGCTCAAGGTGTGGCTCGACTCAGGCAACGAAGGCGGCTCGAGCTTCGACAGCCTGGAGCACACCCTCTTCGTCCGCGACCACCTCCTCCGCCAGGGCCTCGTCTACGGAGGACAGGTCAAGCACTTCGTGGGTTACGGCCAGCGGCACAACGAGGCCGCTTGGCGCAGCCGGGTTGGACTCAGCCTCCGCTTTCTGTTCCCCGCGCGTTAGGCGCCGCGCGAGCCCCAAGCTTCGCCCAAGAGCGCGAGCCACGAAGCTCCCCCTGGGTTGCTGTTGAGCCCGCTCTGGCAAGCTCGCAGCAAGACGTCGAGGTCGGGGCGCGGGTCCCCGCCGTGGCGGAGCAGGTGGTGGGCCTGGAGGAGGTGAGCTCGGGCAGGGGAGAGCTGGCTCTCCTCGGGGCGCGGACCGAGGCCCTCAAGAGCCTCCAATGTCAGCGTCACCCAGCCGGCCTCGATCGTGGCGCGCGGGACCTCGTGGCCACCGCCGAGGAACTCCAGGCGGCGCTCGACGGGGAGCGGGTCCGCGCTCCAGGCGTGCTCGAGGCAGTCGCGGGCGGAGACCAGCGCGTCTGCGCCCGGCCCCTCCGAGTCAAGCTCCAGCTCGCGGCGCAAATGCAGCTGGGCTCGGGCCAGGAGCACGCCGGGGTTTGTGGGTGCCGCCCGGAGAGCTCGATCGAGGGCGACTTCCGCTGCTGTGAGCTCTCCCCAGAGCGCCTCCTCCTCGCCCAAGGCCAAGAGCGTCGTGACGTCGCCGCGCCGGACTTCGAGGGCGGCGCGATAGCTGGCGCGTGGATCCTGCCCCTGGGCAGACGCTGCGCGACCGAGCAGGCGCCACGCCCAAGGCAAGTCCGGGTCGTCGGCCAAGAGCTCCTCGAGGCGGCGCTGAGCGAGGGCCGGCCGGCCCGAGGCGTAGGCGTCGAGGGCGAAGGAGAAAGGGAGCTGCCAGTCGATCGAGTCCGGCGAGAGACCCAGCGCCTGCTCGAAGGCCAAGACCGCTTGGGCGAGATAGCCCCGGGTCACGTCGAGGTGGTCGGCCCGGCTCACAAAAGACAGGCCCCGAGCCGGCTGCTCTTGCTCGAGGAGCGCGAGCTGAAGGTAGAGCTCGCCGACCTCGCGCTGCGCCCAGGCCTGGTTCGCGAGGCGGTCGATCGAGCGCTCGAGGTCGTCGAGCGCAGGAAGGTAGCGCCCCAGGCGAAGCGCACAGCGCCCGCGCAGGAAACGGACCCAAGCCAGATCTGGCCGGGCGCGGAGCGTGGAGGTCAAGCTCGCCTGTAGGCCCTGGAGGGGCCGCGGGTCGAGCGGGCGGCTTCGTCGCCCCAGGACCCGATCCCAGTCCGAGAGGACGTGGCTCGCCTCGAGCGCGAGCCCGACGGGGTCGATCTCGACGAGCGCCTCCTCGCCGCTGACCTGACCGCCCTCGAGGTAGGCGTCGAGGGCCTTCACGACCGCGCTCATGGAGGGGTAGCGCGCCGAGGGGGACTTCTCCAAACAGCGGAGCGAGATCGCGGCGAGCGCAGGCGGAATCGTGGGATCGATCGCGCGCGGCGGAATGGGCTCGTCGCGGAGGACAGCCGTCAGCGTCAAAAGCATGGAGGCGCGCGCGAAGGGGCGGTGCTTGGTCAGGAGCGAATAGAGCGTCGCGCCGAGCGCGTAGACGTCGGTCCTCGCGTCGACGTTCGCCGTCTCGCCGCGAGCCTGCTCTGGCGCCATGAGGTCGGGCGTCCCGACCACGGTTCCCTCCTCCTCGAACGCGTCGCGGCGAACGTCGGCCGCGATCCCAAAGTCCGTCAAGTGCGCGCGGCCGGCGGCGTCGAGGAGAATGTTCTCGGGCTTGATATCGCGGTGCACGATCCCGTGCTGGTGGGCGATCCCCATAGCGACCGCGACCTCACGCAGCGCAAGAGCGAGCTCACGAGGAGCGAGGTCGGCCTCCTCCAAGTTGCCGCCCTCCAGGAACTCCATGGCGATCAGCCAGCGCCCGGCGTGCTCGGTCAACTCATAGACCTCGACCACGGCCGGGTGATCCAGGCAGGCCGCGAAGCGCGCCTCGCGGCGAAAGCGCGCCACGTCGGCTGGGCCAGCCTCGGTCAGGAACTTGAGCGCCACCGGCCGCTCGAGCTCGGTGTCGGTCGCGAGCCACACCACGCCAAAGCCCCCCCTGCCGAGCGGCCGCTCGAGGCGGTACTTGGCTGGGGCCTCGAACACCTCGAACTCGAGCTCTTCTGAGGGCTCGCCCTCTGCGTCGTCGCACAGAACCTGCGTCTCCGCACGCCTCCGCTCCTCGACCGCGGACGGGAGCGGCTCTTCCGCGGCAGAATCCGAGTCGCCCGGAATCTCGACCCGGATCGCCTCGCGGGTGCTCTTTCGCCGAGGGGGTGTCGTCACGAGGGCATCCTGCCGCCCAGCGGGCTCCCCCACAACACCCCTCGGGCGAGCGGCCTCAGCGAGAGAGCGCTCGGCGTCGCTAGGTGACCTTTGGCGGGACCGCAGGCTCCTCCGGTTCGTCTCCGACCCAAGGCTTGAGCAGATAAGTTCCCAGGTAGAACAGCGGCGTGTCGAGCAAGGCCACGAGGAGCTTGAACGCGTAGGTCCCCAGGATCAGCGCCAACAGCCAGGAGACGGATTTTTCGCCCGAGGCGAGCTCGCCCCAGAACGTGATCGTGAGCACACAGACCGTGTCGACGAGCTGGCTCACGATCGTCGAGCCGTTGTTGCGGAGCCAGAGGTGGCGCCCGCCGGTGAGGTCTTTCCAGAAGTGGAACAAGTGCACGTCGATCAACTGCGCGACGAGATAAGCCACCATGCTGGCCGCAGTCGCGCCCCACATAAGCGACCAGACTTGGCCGTAGAACGCGCCACTCGCAGGGGCCGAGGGCGGGGCCCCCGCGCCGCCCATGGCGACGTAGGCCTGAGCGTAGAACTGGCCATGAGCGTCGAAGGGCGCGCTCCCGAGGGCATAGCCCAAGCCGCACACCGCGAGCAGGAACAGGTTCAGGCCGAAGCCGGTCCAGACGAGGAAGCTGGCTCGCTTCTTCCCGTAGAGCTCGCAGACGAGGTCGGTCGCGAGGAACGTCACGGGGTAGGGCAGGACGCCGATCGCGAGCTGAAAGAGCGTGACCGGCTCGCCGAAGATCTCGAAGGTCCAGCCGCCGATCTGAATGAACTTGGTGATCCCGAGCACGTTCATGCAGACCATGGAGGCGAGAAACACCCCGGCCAACACGAGGAAGATCCGCTCACGGACCGGGAACCCGCCCACGCGCTGCTCAGGCGCTGGGTTCCCTAGGGTCTCGCTCGGCGGTTCGTCACCCGACGGCACGTCGCTCATTCGGCCTCCGACCCGAGTTTGCCAGTAAAGCTCACCCGAAGGACCCAGCCGATCGCGAGAGGCTAGGCTGAGCCCGTGAGACTCGGCGGACTATGGCTTCTGTGCGGACTCTTGCTCCTCGGCCAGGCCGCCTCTGGGCAAGGGAAGCAAAACTCAATTGACCGCGCGAGGCTCATGCTCGAACGCGAGGACGCGGATAGCCGCGTGATGGGCTGCCTGACGCTTGGGGAACTCGACCCAGTCGCCTCGGTCCCACTCATGATCAAGCTCCTCGACGAGGATCCGGATCCGTCGGGCCTCGTGCAAGACGCCGCGGCCTCTGCGCTCTCAAAGGCGGGGCCTGCGGCAATTGCGGCCCTTCCTGCGCTCGAACGCTTCGTCGCTCGATCCATAACCAAGCCCGGTGAAGGGCACCGCAGTGCCGAGCAGAACGCGCTCTGCGCGATCGCGGGCCTCGGCGCCGCCGGGGCCCCGCGCTCGCTGCGCTCGCTACAGACCCGCAATCACCCAACCAGTCGTCGAGCTCCTCTCCCCCGTTCAGGGGGTTCGCGATCTTTCTCCTTGAGAGACTCGGACCGCGCGCGGCCGCAGCCACTCCCATTCTGGTCGCGGCCCTTAAGAGAGAGAGCGAGGACCCAGCGCCGCGAAACGCCGCCCTGGAGGGGCTCGCCAGCATTGGCCCAGGCGCCAGCGAGGCGGCCCCCGACCTGATCCGCTTCATTGACAGCCTCCAGGACGACACGTTCGCCAAGCCTGCTGTCCATGCCCTGCGGAGCGTCGCCCCAGGCGCCGGCTCGAAGCTGGTCGCCATGACACGCCACCCCATAGCTGAGGTCCGAGAGACGGCGCTGGAGTCCCTCCAGCCGGGGGTGACGCCTCCGCTGGATCCCTACCCCGAAGGAGTCCTCTCAGCCACGCTCGAGCGCATGAGCGACTCCGACTACAGGGTCGTTTGGAGCGCAAAGCTGACCTTGGCGGCGATCGGGCACCAGGCCAAGGAAAACGGTGATCCCCTCTGGTGGGTCGTTCCCCGCGTCTACTGGCGACAGATAATGGTGTCGCTCTTGGCGCTCGCCGTCTGGTTCGCGTTCTGGTCTCGGCGCTTCGGCCGTCCGCCGGGCAAGCCCTTCCGCCTTGGACCGACGTCGGGCGTCCCCATGTCCGAGGGCCGGGCTCGCGCGCTCCGCGTCGTGTTCGTGGCTGTGCCCCCCACCGTCCTCAGCGCGGCCTGCGTCCGTTACGCGCTCAGCCAGGGGTGGGCGACGCCAACCCTCCCCGAGCCCTTTCTAGCTCTCCTTCCGCTCCCAACCGCGGGCGCTCTCTCTGTGAGCTTCGTCTGCGTGCTGCTCGCGATCTGGACCTGCCGCAAGAGGTCACACCCCACGCCGGAGCTCCCCTCTGCGGGCCCTCGGCCAGAGACGCCTCGCAGTGGCCCAGTGGAGAACAACGAGCGGCCGGAAGAGGCGTGAACCTCGGCCCCTACACGCTGCTCGGCGAACTCGGACGCGGCGGAACGGGCGTCGTGTATCACGCCCGAGATCCCGCTGGCCGGGAGGTCGCGGTCAAGCTCTTGGCCCGCAAGAGTCCCGACGCGCTGGAGCGCTTTCAGCGAGAAGCGCGGCTCCACCAACAGTTGGGCCTGCAGGCCGGCTTCGTCCCCTTCCTAGACATGGGGCTCGCGCCAACGGGACCCTACCTCGTCATGCCCCTCCTCCCCGGCGGCACACTCTCGGACCAGATCAAGCGCCGTCGGTTCAGCCCCGAAGAGACGGCCGAGCTCGGTTTCCGACTCGCGACGGCGCTCGGGAGAGCTCACGGGCTCGGGATCGTGCACCGCGACGTGAAGCCCGACAATGTTCTGTTCACGCAGGAGGGGATCCCACTCCTAGCCGACCTCGGCATGGCGAAGCACTTTCGTCACGACGTGAGCGGCGCCAGTCAGAGCGTCGCGCTCTCCAAGGACGGCCAGGCGCGCGGAACCGTCTCCTACATGGCGCCTGAGCAGCTCCAGGACGCGGCGAACGTCGGCCCCCCCGCGGACGTGTTCGCCCTCGGCGCCCTGCTCTACGAGTGCTTGACCGGTGAGCCCGCTCTTGTGGGCGCGACCACGATCGACCTCATGGTGCACGTCGCCTCGGCCGAGCACATTCCCATTCGCCAGCTGCGCGCCGACTGCCCGAAGTGGCTGGGCACGCTCGTGGAGCGGACCCTTGCGGCCGATCCCGACGAGCGCCCCGAGAACGGGACTGCCCTCGCTGACGCCCTCGCCGCGGGCCCCCCGGAGGCCGCTGCAGGCCGGCCGAGACTCGCTGCG
>JAESQQ010000567.1 GCA_016765095.1 Planctomycetota bacterium
AGCGGCCCGCAAGGCGCGCGGCGGGATCTCGCTCCAGCGGGGCGAGGTCAAGCTCCGCTGCTCTGGCGAAGGCCAGCCGAGCGAAGTCGTGCCCATTCAGGAGACTTCAGCTCACCGCTTGGTCGAGCGGCTGATGGTCGCCGCCAACGAGGCGGTCGCGGCATGGTTGGCGGCCCGAGGCCTGCCCGCGCTCTACCGCGTCCAGGACGAGCCCGACCCAGAGCGCGTCGCGCGCCTCGTGGAATACGCCCACAACTTCGGCTTCGAGACCGCGTTTGGGTCGCGGATCACGCCGCGGGGGCTGACGGCCTTCGAGGAGCAGTTTCAAACCTCCTCGGTCTCCCCCCAGGTCCGGACCGTGCTCCGCCGCGTGCTCGGCCGGGCCCGCTACCAGCCGGAGCTCGCTCCCCACTTCGGGCTCGCCTCACCGGGCTACCTGCACTTCACCTCGCCGATCCGCCGCTACGCAGACCTCGTCGTCCACCGCGTGGTCAAGGCCCACTTGAGCGGGGCGCGCGATCGCTCGGCGACGGACCCTGCCCACGCCGCGCTCGCGGTCCACATAAACGCCGCTGCCAGCCGAGCCCGGCGAGCCGAGACCGAGCGACTCCGCCAGCTCCTGGCGCGCTTCTACGCCGACCGCCTCGGCGAGCGCTGCACGGGCCACGTGGTCTCGATCAAGGCCCGAGGCCTGATCGTCCAGCTCGACGGGCTGGGCGCCAGCGGCCTCCTTCCCACCGACGTCCTGCCAGGCGGCCCCTACACCTTCGATCGGGACCACGAGGAGCTGCAAGCCAAAGAAGGCACGGGTCGGTTCGTGGTCGGGCAAGCGCTCCACGTCGCGATCGCCTCGACCGACGAAGACGCTGGAAGCCTCGAGCTCGAACTCGTCAACGACGCCTGAGCCGGAGGGACCTACCCCCCGAGGTGTTCCTCGAGGTAGCTGTAGGAAGAAGTCAGCTCGCCGCGCCAGACGACGCAGCTCCGCTGGATCTCGGGCGGGAGACCGCTCTCCTCGAGGGTCCCTGAGTAGGAAGCCCCAGCGATCGAGTTCGCGAAGGGGCCCAGCGCGTCCGCGAAGGCTTCGCTCGCGTCGCGCGGCAGTTCGGCGGGGAGAATGTCGACCGCGTTGATCACGGGCGGCGCGCCAGCGACGCCCATTCGAGCGGAGTCGGTCGCAGCGTCGTAGGTGAACACGGGGTCCCCGGGCTCGGTCGCGAGCAGGGTCGGCTCAATGCTCCCCTCGACGTCGCAGGAGATATCCCCGATCACTCGGCAGCGGGTCATGGCAGGGAGATCGCTCTTGCGGACCAGGCGCGGGCAGGCCGGCGTCCAGTAGATCCCGTTCATGAGGAGCGAGAGCGTCGGCAGGTATTGAGTGAAGGTCCCCTCGTAGCGCTCGGGGTGATCGAAGTACTCCTGAACATTGAGCGGACCGCCGGACTTCGCGCGGACGAGGTGCTCCTCCAGGAAGCGAACCCGATACACGACCCGGTCGTTGGCGTCTGGGTTGGCGACGAGCGCTGCTAGGTCCTCGGGTCGAACCTCCTCGACCGGGAGTTGGTCGAGGACCTCGTGCACGCCGTTGGAGACGTTCCCGCCTCCCGTCACGGCGACGATCAAGGGCTGGAGCTCTGCGGGCATGCCCTGCTCCGCGATCGCCTCGCCGAGCGCCTGGACCGCCGCCAAGGCGTCCTTGAGGCTCGCGTATTCGTGCGAAGGTTTGCAGGAAGCGAAGGGAGTCTCGCCGTGCCCTTCGTGGGCGAGGCGCTGCCCGAGGGTCCAGAGCGCGTCGATCATTCCAGCCAGGCCCGCGAAGCGGCCAAAGAACACGAGCCGCCGCGACTTGGCGTCGGCGATCCGCTCGTAGTCGAGGAGGGTCGCGCCGATCGACATCAAGTGACGCAGCATGGGCATGTTGTAGGACTGGCCCTTGATCACGTGGGCGAAGAACAAGTGCGCCGCGCCCGAGAGCAGGCGCTCGTTAGGGACCTCCTTGACGCCGAACACGACACTGCAAGGGGGCAGATCGTCGACGAGCTCGCAACCGACGGCCTCGTATTCGGCGTCGGCGAACACCCGCCGCTCGGACCGCTCGACATAGAGCTTGTGGCCAGCGGCCACGAGCTCCTTGGCTAGATCGGGCGTCACCGCGACGCGGCGCTCCCAGGGGCTCTTGGTCTCACGTCGGACACCTAAAGTCGGCATGCTGATCCTCCGCGGAGAACCCTAGCCCGAACCCTCAGCCAATCCCACCCCCACCCGGATGAGGCTCAGGGTGGACTCCCGGATAGGATTCGGCCGCAAGGAGGACACGGTGAAGCGAATCGTAATTCTGGGAGCCGGCAAGTCGGCGACGGTCTTGATCGATTTCCTCCTCGCGGAGGCCAAGGAGCGAGGCTGGACGATTGGGGTCGGGGACCTCGATCCGGAGCTCGCCAAGAGCAAGGTCGCGGGTCACCCCGCCGGGGAGTCGTTCGCGTTCGACGTGCACGACTCGGCTTCGCGCCGTGAGCAGATCACCGGCGCTGACCTCGTGATCTCCATGGTCCCGGCCTCCTTGCACCCCAAGATCGCCGAGGACTGCATTGCGCTCGGCGTGCACTTCGTGTGCGCGAGCTACGTCGGCGACGAAATGCGCGGGCTCTCCGAGGCCGCCAAACGAGCGGGGGTGATCCTCCTCAACGAGCTCGGCGTCGACCCCGGCGTGGACCACATGTCGGCCATGGAGGGGCTCGACGAGCTCAAGAGTCAAGGCGCGAAGGTCCACCGTTTCGAGACCTACACCGGGGGGCTGATCGCCCCTCACTGCGACGACAACCCTTGGCGCTACAAGTTCACCTGGAACCCTCGCAACGTCGTCCTCGCCGGACAGGGCGTCGTGAAGTTCAAGCACAACGGGCGCTTCAAGTACATTCCCTACCACCGGCTCTTCAAGCGCTACGAGAAGCTGATCGTGCCGGGCTATGGGGCGTTTGAGGGCTACCCGAACCGAGACAGCCTCAAGTATCGGAGTCACTACAGCCTGTTCGACACCGACACGATCTACCGAGGCACGCTCCGTCGGCCCGGGTTCTGCCGCGCCTGGGATTGTCTCGTCCAGCTCGGGGTGACCGACGACAGCTACGAGCTCGAGGATCTGGCCGGGCTGACCTGGCGAGAGTGGATCAACTCCTACCTTTGGTACGACCGCGGCATGAGCGTCGAGCTCAAGCTCCAGGCCTACCTCAAGCTCGAGCACAACGCCCCCGAGTTCGACCAGCTCCAGTGGCTGGGGATCTTCGACGACGAGCCCATTGGGCTCACGCGCGGGACGCCCGCCCAGATCCTCCAGAAGCGACTGGAGGACAAGTGGACGATGGGCCCCGACGACCAAGACATGATCGTGATGGTCCACAAGACCGGCTTCGAGCGCGACGGAGAGCGACACCTCGTCCAGTCGTCCATGGTGTGCATGGGGGACGACCACGAGCGGACGGCCATGGCCAAGACCGTCGGGCTCCCGCTCGCGATCGGAGCCATGCTCGTCCTCGACGGCACGATCGAGCGGCGCGGGGTCGTGATTCCCACCGTCCCTGAGGTCTACCGTCCGGTCATGGCGGAGCTCAAGAAGCATGGAATCGAATTCACCCACGAGGAGGAGCCTTTCGACGACAGTCGAAACCGCTCCTAAACGGGAGCTCACGATCAGGAGCGGTCACGTGGAGGCTTGTGGCCGACAGAGAGGCTGGTCGATAGTGACCACTCCCGATCGTGTGCTCCCGTTTACTAGATCCTCAGGAACGCGCTGGACTCGGGGACAGCCCTGCTACGCAGCTAAGACCCCTTTCGACACTCAAC
>JAESQQ010000568.1 GCA_016765095.1 Planctomycetota bacterium
AGCCGCGCGAGCCGCTGCCGGATCCAACCATTCACCTCCCGCCGCCGACGCCCGTCACGGACACACCACCCAAGGCCGCGACGCCCGATCCTTCTTTCCAAAAGGACATGCCCTTCTGATTCGGCGCCTCCCGATCTCATTCCAGCCCCTGACCACGCTCTCCATTGCGGCGCTGGTCTTGGTGGCGGTCGTGATCGGGGGAGCCAGTTCAGCGTCGGCCGACCTCAAGGGCTTCAAGAAGGCTTGGGGGAGAGCGAGCAAGCAAGCGGGCGAGGGCAGGACCAAGGCTCAGCTCGCAGCGCTCGAAATGATCAAGGCTGAAGACGACGCCAAGCTGGCTCGGCTTCTCCCGGCCCTCGCCCTCGACACGACGTTCGACTATCGAGTTCGGGACGCCGCCGAGGACGCCTTGTCCCGCCTCGCAGGACCTGGGGTCGACGTTTGGTTTGCAGAGTCGCTCGGCGCGAGCGGGAAGCGCGCGAAGGAGAAGCACCCCGGGCGACGCGTTGTCCTCTGCCATGTCCTGGGCCGACGTGCTGGGAGTGACGCCGCCGCCCGCAAGGTCTTGCTCGCCGCGCTCAAGGACCCCGACGCGAGCGTGGCCACCGCCGCTCTGCGTGGCGTCCGTGAACTCAAGGAGAAGGACGTCGTCACGGCCCTGGTCGGTGTCTTGAGCAGCGCGCAGGGACGGCTCGAGGCCGACTGCCGAGCCGCCCTCAAGCGCCTGACCGGCGAAGCCTTCGCCTCGGCCGCCGAGTGGCAGAGCTACTGGGAGGCCAAGGGCAGCGCCTGGGACCCCAACGCAACACCAGGGTCACGAGAGACTGAGGCCTCAGGCGAGCGGCACGTCAGCACGAGGACACGCCTCGAGCCGCCCAAGGGCGGCAAGACGATCTATGGGGAGGTGACCTCTTCGCGGGTTCTGTTCGTCGTCGACGTCTCTGGCTCAATGCAAGTCCGGGCCAAGGACACGACCGACCGGCTCCGAACTCGCCTCGACTATGTGCGCCTCTCTTTGGCCGGCGTGATCGAGAGCCAACTCACCGAGAAGGACCAGTTCAACATTCTCTCGTTCTCGAGCAGCGCGAGGTTGTTCAGCAAGAAGAAGAAGCTCCTCAAGGGAAACGCCGCCAACAAGAAGCGGGCCGCGAGCTGGATCCGGAGCCTCCAACCCGAGGACGGGACGAACGTCTACCTTGCGCTCCAGCGCGCGTTCGAGGTCAAGGGCGGGGTCGACACGATCTACTTCCTCAGCGATGGCAGCCCCAGCGAGGGCGCCTCGATCGTGACGGACGAGATCTTGGGCCACGTCCGTCGCTGGAACAGCGGTCGGGGAGTTCGGATCCACACGATCGGATTTCTGGTGGGTGACGGGAAGAACCTCGGCATCGTTCAGAACAAAGGCATGGCGAAGCGCTTCCTTCAAGCGCTCGCGAAAGACAACGACGGAAGCGCTCGCTTCTTCGAATAGTCAGGAGAGCTCGGTGGAAGGCGTCGCCGCACAGGCTCAGGAGTTCCTCGAAGACGAGGCAGCGGTAAGCGCGGCCTTGGAGCAAGACCGCGCCCGGCGCGCCGATCTCGGCGAGCTGCGCGACGCGTTCGAGGACTTTCGGAGCGGAAAACTCGAACTTCAGGACCTCACCAAGCGCTTGTCTGGACCGCTCTCAACGCGATTTAGTCCCAAGAACGGGCCAGAGCTCGCGCTCTGGGGCCTCGAGGACGAGGACGAACGAGCCTTCCCCGCTCGGATCGCCGAGATGGACGAGCGTCATCCCGAACTGGAATTGAGTTCGGTCGTCCGGGGACATTTGGAGGACCTCCCCGCCAACGATGACGAGCGAATTCAGCAGCTGCTGGCTTTCGGCGAGCTGGTCGCGAGCGTGGACGCTCAAGGCCACGAGGGCGACCCCCGCTTGGGAGTTGGCCCGGCCGCGAGCTTCATGACTTTCTCCTGGCACTGCCTCCGCTCAGGCAAGGAGCCGGTCTTCCTCTACTCGAGCAACGCCGCGATCAAGGCCATAGCGCGCAGCGGGGCGTTGGGCGGAGCCGACTCGACCCGCGACCTCGAGCAGCGGTTTCGGACCTTCTATCAGATCGCCCGCGCGCTCGACGAACCCCTCGTTGCTGCCCCCAAGCTGATGCGGGCGGGTTGGGCCGTGGAGCACGCCCTAGGCTGGATCCGATCCAAGGTCGAGGGGATCCCAACTCGCGGAAGCGTGCAGCGCTCTGGAATGTGGCAGCCCCCCTCGCGTGAGCGGCTTCGCGAGCTGCGCGGAGATGGCCCCTCGATCAGCCCGCCGAGCTCGGCCGATCACCCGACGATCGCCCCTCCCCGGAGCGGTGCCATGCGCCGCGACGGTGCCCCCACGATTGAGCCTCCTCGGGCCGTCACAGGAGACGAGAGCTCGATTGAGGCAGACCCCCTTGAGGGGGGGAGCCGGCTTGAGGGGAGCCGGCTTGAGGTCCTCAACGAGGAGTCGGAGGTCGAGGTCGATCCGGTCACCGACTTCTCCGACCTCTCGGCGTCTGGGGTCGTGCAGCTTGGCGAAGAGTCCGACTTCGAAATCGACGCGATCGCTAGCTCTGGCGAGGAGGACGACTCCTCCGAGTTCGAGCTCGACGAGCTGGAGGACTCCTCGGAGGAGACCTCGCTCAACGAGGATGAGGACGATGAGGAGGAGCTCACCGACGGAGACTTCGAGCTCGACGACGAGGACGAGGACGACGAGGGGAGCAGCAGCTCTGCTGAGGCCTTGCCTTTGGGCAGCGAGCCTCATGCGAAGTCGGCCCCCGATTCCGATTTGAAGATGGTCGAGCCCCAAGCCGATCGGTTCGGAAAGCGCGCCAAGAAGAAAGTCGTCTACGCCGAGACCAATGTCATAGAGAAGAGCGGAGTCTCGCTCGAAGACGCGCTCCCCCAGGACCGGGTCGAGGCGCCTTTCTTCCTCCAGAAGTCCCCTCGCGCCGACGTCGCACAGCAGGAGGCGGAGGCCCGCGAGGAGACCGTCCGCAAGGCGGAGACGCGCCGACTTCGAAAGCACCGCCAAGACGAGCAGAACCTTCGCGCGGCGGAGGCCCGCGCTGATGCCCATGCGGAGCGGGAACAGGCCGACGCAGAGGAGCGAACTCAAGAGGATCGTCGCAAGACGAAGCAGGAGGCCGTCGAGAAGCTGGCCGCCAAGATCGCACGCAGCGCCCGCGAGGCGGCTGCCGCGGCGGGAGTCGAGGTCAAGTACGCCCCCGAAGTTAGCGACGAGGTCGACGGGGACGCTAGCTCTGATCTTCTCCGAGCGCTGGTCGACACCCCGCTGGATCCTGGCGAGTCGGAGGAGACCAGCTCCGGGATTCTCGATTCGCTCCCGGCGGCGGTGCCCCAATCTGAGGCCCAAACTCGCCGCTACGACGAGGGGGACGCCCCCCAGCTCGGCCCAGGCTCCTCCGAGCCCGCTCTGGTGGAGTCCCGCCCTGCGCGCTCGCCAGTCCTGGCCGAGCCCGTCCTGGCCGAGCCCCTACCTGCGCGCTCGCCGGTGGAGACCGAGCCCGTTCGCGCCCCACGTCGGAGGTCGACTGACCTCGACCCCGTGGAGTCGTTGGACGACCTCGTGAGCGAATTCCGGGGAGAAGTCCTCGAGGTCAGTCGATCTTTCGATGCTACCGACAAGGCTGATGGGCGCCGAATCGCCGGGGACCTCTACTTGACCGCGAGCCTCTGGCTCGACATGGAGGACGCCCTCGACCAGCGCGGCGCAGTTCTCCTGACGGGTCCTCTCTTGAGCGGCAAGACCTACGTTGCGCGGCGCCTCGCGATCCACCGCGCCGGGCACGAGGACCGGACGCTGATGGTTCGGCTCCACCCCGACCTGGGCTACTCCGACCTCGTCGACGGTCCTCAAGGGCCAGGCTTGGTGCGCGCGCTCTGTGAGCGGGCGAGTGAGGATCCACGCCAAACCTACGTCCTCGTGCTCGACGAACTCGATCGAGGCGACGCCAGTCGGGCCCTGGGCGAGCTCTTGGGCTCGCTCATTGAGCGTGGCCGTTCCGTCCGGCTCGGTCGCTCTCACGGAGTGTTCACGGCTCCTCGCAATCTGCTCGTGATCGCGACGGCTCGCGAACTGCCACCGGATCCCGCGCTGGCGGGACGCTTCCCTGTCGTGGAGCACCCCGGCGACAGCGACGTCCTGCGTCGCTTCCTGGGGCACCGCTGCCCCGGCATGGAGTGGGTCGCCGATCTCCTCACGGCCCTCAACGAACGACTCGCCAAGCACTCGTTGGAGCTCGGGCACGGCCCGTTCATGGTTCCTGACCTGGACGCCAAACGAACCGAAGGGATCTGGCGCCGAGAGGTCCTCCCTTGGGTTCGCTCCCAGGGAGTCAGCGACAGCGGGCTCTCGTTCTCGGAGCTTCGCCCTCGTGGGTAGTTTCGGGACGTGACCAAGATTTCGACGTCCAAAGGCGAGCTGACTCTTCGAGCGCCCACCGCGCAGGACCTCGAGGCGGTCTCCTCCCGCTGGCCGTTTGGACTCGTGGTCGCGAAAGGCGGACTTCACGAGCTGGCTTTTAGCGACCCGGTCGGAGCGCTGGCTGGGCTCTACTTGCCCCAAGTTCCCGTTGAGACGGCCGCCGAAGCGGCCCCGATCCTCTCGCGCGGCCGGGCTGCCCTCGCGCGCGGGCTCGGTCGCCTGTCCCTCGACCCCGAGCCCGTGATGGGACTCCTCCTGGCGAGCGCGGTCCTCCGTCAAGAGGGGGAGGCTTACGTTCCTGGGTTGGCGTTCTTCGTCGTCCCCGATCCCGGTGGCCCTCCGGCGACCGGAACGAGCGCAGGCC
>JAESQQ010000569.1 GCA_016765095.1 Planctomycetota bacterium
CCTCGCGGCCCGCGAGCTGAGCGGCGAACTCGAAGCACCCCAGGCTGCGACTCTCCTCAGCGCGGCCGCTGACGCCCTGATTCAGCGCACCCTGGATCTGGCCCGCGAGAAAGTCTCCGCCCGCCTCCCCGCCGTGGCCGAGGTCCGGCTCTGCGTGCTGGCCCTCGGCAAGCTGGGCGGCGCCGAACTCAACTACTCAAGCGACGTCGACCTCGTCCTGTTTCGAGCCGACGAAGCGCCACGGGTCGCTGCCGAAGCCCTCTCGCGAGAGCTGGTCCGCGCTCTCCAAAAAGCCAGCGCCCAGGGCCGCCTGTTTCGCGTCGATCTCCGCCTCCGCCCCTACGGAAAGACCGGCGAGCTCGTCCCGCGCCGAGCCGCGATCGTCGACTACCACGCCAGACGAGGCCGAACCTGGGAGCGCCAAGCCTGGATCAAGGCGCGACCGGTCGGAGGGGACCTCGACCTCGGCCGCGCGCTCCTCGACGAGCTCGCCCCGACCCTCTGGCGCGAGACCCTCCAAGCCCGTGAGATCCAAGAGATCGTGGCGCTCCGCGAGGAGATCGTGATCAACACCCCCCAGGCCGAGCGCGACGTGAAGGCAGGGCCCGGCGGCCTCCGCGACGTCGAGTTCGCGGTCCAATTCCTCCAGCTCCTCCACGGAGGCTCGCGCCCCGCGCTCCGAGAGACCGGAACCCTGGCCGCGATCGATAAACTCGACCAGGCCGGCGTCCTCCGCGGAGAGGAGGCCAGCCAACTGACCGAGGTCTACTCGTTCCTGCGCAAGCTCGAGCACCTCCTCCAGCTCGTGCACGACCGCGAAGCGACCCGACTTCCCCTGCCGGGGACGCCGGCTGCCGCCGCCCTCGCGGCCTGCCTCGAGATCGACCCGGCGAGCCTCGAGGAGCGCTTCACAGCGACCCAAGCGCGAGCTCGCGACCTCCTCGACCACCTCCTCCACCGCCCCTTCGCTCCCAGCGCCGTCCCCGGCGGCCTCGATCTCCAAGACCTCCTCCTCGCCAAGACTCCCGACCCAAAGGCCGCAGCCGAGCTCTTGGCGAGCTACGGATTCCGACACCCCTTAGCGGCCTGGCGCCACCTGGAGGGGCTCTCGCGCGAGCCGAGCCTCCTCCTCTCGCCCTCGGGTCGAGCTCGAACCGTCCTCGCCGGACTCGCGCCGCACCTGATCGAGGGGGTGACTGCCTACCCCGATCCGGATCGCACACTCCGCCACCTCGAGCGTGCCCTAGCGCCGCTTGGCGCCAAGGCGACGGTGTTCCAGCTCCTCGTCGAAGCCCCCGACCTCCTCAAGCTGATCACGGCCCTCGCGGCTGGGAGCGGCGTCTTGAGTGAGCTCATGGCCAATCACCCCGAGGTGTTCGACGAAGTCGTCGACCGCCTCCTGACCCGGGCACCGCTCCACCGCGACGAGGTCGAAGCCGCCGCGAAGGGGGCCTCTCCCCGCGCGCTGCGCGGCCTCAAGGCCCTCTACCTGCTTCAAATCGCAATGCCTGACCTCGCCGGCCAAGCCAACCTCCAAAACACCGCTCGCCGACTGGCGGACCTCTCCGAAGGGCTGCTGCGCGCGTTCGTCGCCCAGGCGACCGACGAAGTCGCGGCCCGCTACGGCGGCCGCCCCCCCGGCAGCCTGGTCGGGCTTGCGCTCGGGTAGCTCGGCGGCCGAGAGCTGGCCTACGCCTCGGACTGCGACCTCGTGTTCGTCTACACCCATTCTGGCCCGACACCCAACGGCACCGGTCCCGCGCGGTTCTGGGGCGAAGTCGTCCAGCGCACGCTCGCGCTGGGTGAGTCAGTCGCCTCGAGCGAGGGACCTCTGCTCGCGATCGACCTCCGCCTCCGCCCCGGCGGAAGCAAGTCCCCTCTCGCCCAAGCCTGGCCAGCCGCCCGCGACTATTACCTCGGCCGGGGCCCCGGCGAGGGGGCGCGACCCTTCGAGCGAATCGCGCTCCAGAAGGCTCGCCCCGTCACCGGCGAGGGCCCAGACACAGCGATCCTCACGGCCGAGCTGACAGACCTCCTCTACGGGCACGACTCCTGGGAAGTCCTCCGAGACGAAGTCGAGACCATGCGACGCCGCCAGATCGCCCAGGCCGAGGCCCGAGACCTCAAGCGATCCCGCGGCGGGCTGGCGACGATCGAGCTCGGAGCAGGCGCCTTGGCCCTAGCCCACGGCGCCGAGCGGCCTGCCCTCCACGAAGCCAACACGGCCCACCTCCTCGACGCCCTCGAACGCGAAGGGCTCCTCGCGCCGCGCTGGCACCGAGCGCTCCGAACCGCCTACGGATTCCTGCGGCGCGCGATCCTCCGCTTGCGAGCCCTGACCTGGCATCCCTCGCCGATCGTCCCGGCGGGCGCGGGGGCCCGCCCCCTGGCGCTGGCGCTGGGCTACCAAGACGTCGGCGAAGGCCTCGCCGAGGAGCACTTCATCGAAGAGCTCGACTTCCACCGCTCCGAGGTCGCAGCCTGGCTCGAGGAGCTCCTCCAAAGCTGAGCTAGCTCCCTCTCAGCCTTCTCTTCACGCGATCGAGAGGGCCTGGCCTCGGGCCGCTACCATGAGGCAGGAGATCGCCACCCCATGCGAGATTCGGCTTCGGCCACCAACGACGACACGTCCCTGGACGCTGACCCCGAACTGGACGCTCCTCAGGCGGACGAGGTCCAAGACGCCGAGTCTGCCGCTCGACGAGTCACCGAAGATCGGCGAGTCGAAGGGCGCCCCAGCAGTGAGCGCGAGACTCTCCCCGACGCGAGGCGAAACGTGACCCTCGAGAGCGGGAGCCCCCGCGCGACGCCGCTCGCGGCGCGGCGGCGCCGCTCGACGCTAGGCAAGCTGGAGGAGGAGCTGACGACCTCGGCTCGCCTCCGCGCGACACCTCCTCCGCCGCAGACGCTCGGGCACTACGAGCTTCGCGGTGAGCTCGGGCGAGGGGGCGTCGGGGTCGTCTACACCGCCTGGGACACCCGACTTAAACGAGAGATCGCGCTCAAGACCCTCTTGGCCGGGCGGGACGCGAGCGAGGTCACGATCGAGCGCTTCTTGCGCGAGGTCCGCGCGACCTCGTGCCTGCGCCACCCCCACATTGTGTCTGTGCACGACGCTGGCGTCACGGACGGACATTTCTATCTGGCCATGGACCGAATCGAGGGCCGGTCGCTGGCCTCGCTCCTCGACGCCGAGGGCGCCCTCGAGCCTCGCCGCGCCGTCGATCTCCTCGCGCCGATCGCGCGAGCCCTCGCCCACGCTCACGGAGAGGGCTTCCTCCACCGCGACGTGAAGCCGGAGAACGTGTTGGTCGACACCGAAGGCGTCGCCTACCTGACCGACTTCGGCCTCGCAGCCGACCTCAAGGACGGCGAGCGCCTGACTCAGAGCAATCAGGCCCTCGGCACGCCGGCCTTCATGGCACCCGAGCAGCTGCGCGGTCAGCACCGTGACCCGCGCGTCGACGTCTACGCGCTCGGAGCCACGCTCTACGAGTGCGTCACGGGGCGAGTTCCCTTTCTCGCCGACAGCTACGCCGAGCTCATGCACCAGGTCCTGACGCGCGAGCCCGCTCCGCCGCGAACCCTGGCGCCCCGCCTGGCTCCCGACCTCGAGGCTGTGATCATGACCTGCCTCGAGAAGGATCCCGAGCGGCGCTACCCAGGGCCGGCGGACCTCGCCGCAGACCTCGAGCGCTTCCAACGCGGCGAGGCCGTTCGGGCCAGCATGCCCAGCCTCGGTCGCCGAATCCGTCAGCGCGTCCAGCGTCACCGAGCCGTCGCGCTCGGGACCTCGGTCGCGCTGGTCGGCGTCCTCACCGGTGGCCTCGGGGCGTTCTGGATCTACCGCGACGCCGCGCGCGAAACTCGGCGAACTGCGCGCCTTGAGGAGGAGCGCGCCCGCCTCCTGATCACCCAGGGGGAACGCGCGGAGCGAGAAGAAGCTCGCAGCTCGGCCAGCGCCGACGCAGCCCTCGCAGCCACCACCGAAGACGCTATCCGTGCTTACTCGCGCCTCCTCGCGCGCTACCCCGAGTCTTGGGAGGGTCGGGTCGCTCGTGCACGACTGCACCGACAGCGCTCGAGAGAGTTGAGGGCCCGAGGTCGAGATCTAGCGGCCTCTCGGACGGCGGCGCTGGCCGCCCTCAAAGACCTCGACCAAGCGCTGAGCGAAGTCGATCGAGGCGCGCTCCGCCTCCTCCGAGTCGAACTCCTCCGTGTCGACCTCCGCGACCCAGAGCGCGCCCTGGCGGAGACACGACGGGTCCAGCTCCTCTCGAACGAGCCCGCCCTGGCCGCCTACGCAGAGGCACGGATCCTGTTCGCAGAGGGAGACTTCAAGGGCGCTGAGGTGGCGACGCGCCGAGCCCTAGCCTTGCGCTCCCTCGCCCCCGCGCGCTTGCTCTTGGCCGAACTCCACCTCGCCCACGACCAGCCCAACGAGGCGCTCCTCGAGCTCGACACCCTGGCTGGGCGGGGCGAGTATTCGGCCGAAGTCGCCCTCCTACGAGGCTTGGCCTTGCGGGCGCTTGGCGCGCCTCAGGACGCCGAGAACGACGCGCTGCGGGCGCGCGAACTCGACCCCCTCGATCCGCGGGTCCACGCCTTGCTGGCAGAGCTACGCCTAGACCGAGGTAACCCCGGCGCCGCCGTGGCGCCCGCCAAGCGTGCCCAAGCGCTCTCGCCCCGCTCAGGCCGGATCTCGCTCTTGCTGGCTCGGGTCTACGTTCGGCTTGGCGACACGGCCCGAACTCGAACCGCATACCAGCGCGCGAAGTCTGCCGAGATCCCGGCCCCTAAAGCGGAGCGCGAGGCCTTCGAGGCGGAGGCCAAGGAACGCAATGTGTCCCTTGAAGACGCTTCGCCCCCAAAGGTGGAAGGAAGAGTTTCACCCCCCAAGGAGGAGGGCGAGGCCCAGTGACCGGACGTCCAGTGACCGCGGCGCTAGAGTGCCATGGCCGCGATCACGCCAGCCAGGATCACAAACACGAGCAACCCTAAGAAAACGATCGCGACCCAAGGCACGTACTTCACGTGCGGGGTAGCGGTCACAATGTACTTGTAGTCCTCGGAGAAGACCGTGGTGCCCTTGGCGCTCAGGATCAGCCAAAGGAAGTAGGCGTTGAAGAGCGTGCCGAAGGGGAAGCTGAAGAGGCCGAGTCCGCAGAGGATCGAGGACAAGACCCTCGTCCAAGGCTTGAGGGTTCTGAGCCCATAGCCTGAAGTGAGGAGCGCCAGACCGACTGCGACGACGCCCAGCACGGCGCCAATCCCCTCAGCTCCGCGCGTTCTGCCCGAGGAAATGCCGACGACGACGAACATGCCGCCTAGGACGGTGAAGCCGCCGCCGAAAAAGTGCAGGCAGCCGAGGGTCTTGATCGAACCCTCGTGCCTAATGTGCTCACGACGAATCGCCTCGGCGCGACCCAATTCGCTGGTGGGCGCGGCCTGGAGGTCCTCCACCTCAGCCTCGGGTGGGGCGTAGGGGTTGAGGGGCGGGTCGTCGTTGTCGTACATCGGAAGCTCGAGTGGGAGGCGTGACGGAGCTTGGCCCGCTCCGGTGTCCCACGCAACCTGGCCTGGATCGCGCTCCCTAGGAGTCGGTCGGCTCCACGACGCGAATGTGGAGCTCTTCGAGCTGCTCGGGCCGAACTCGGCTCGGCGCGTTCGCGAGCAGGTCCTGGCACTTTTGGTTCTTCGGGAAGGCCACGACCTCGCGAATGTTCGGCTCGTTGAGGAACAGCATGATCGTGCGATCGACGCCGGGAGCCATGCCGCCGTGGGGCGGAGCGCCGTACTTAAACGCGTTGATCATGTGCCCGAACTCGCTGTCGACCTTCTCGCGCGAGTAGCCAGCGATCTCAAAGGCCCGATACATAATGTCTGGGCGGTGGTTGCGGACCGCGCCCGAGCTGAGCTCGATCCCGTTGCAGCAAATGTCGTACTGGTAGGCGTTGATATCGAGCGGGTCTTTGGTGTTGAGCGCCTCGAGGCCCCCCTGGGGCATCGAGAAGGGGTTGTGGCTGAAGTCGATCCCGCCCTCCTCGTTCTCCTCATAGAAGGGGTAGTCGACAATGAACGAGAAGCCCATGGTCCCCTTGTCGGCCAGCTCACGCGCCTCGGCGACGAGGAGGCGGGCCTCGCCGAGGACCTTGGCCGCAGCGAGCC
>JAESQQ010000570.1 GCA_016765095.1 Planctomycetota bacterium
GGCGGGACCGGGGCGGGGGCGCTGGACACGAGCAACGCCTTCAACCCGGACGGGCAGGTCAGCCTCAGCTACGAGTTTGACGGCAACTCGCGGCTGACCGGGATCGTGGACGACAACGGGAACCGGACCCGCAACCGTTACGACGCCCTGAATCGCCGAGTCACGCATATCTACGCGATCGACCAGGCGGACACGGGCGGGCGGCGCGAGCGCTTCGACTACGTGTATGACCGGGACAGCAACGTCCTCCAGGTCACCGATCCCAACGGGACGGTGGTCACCAAGAGCTTCGACGTGCTCAACCGGACCACGGCGACCTCGATCGCGCGAGCGGCGGGCGTCGGTGGCACGACGGCGGAGACGCTTGAATACGACGGCCTCTCGCGCCTAACCCGCTGCACCGACGACAACGGCGGCCCGACCACGATCCAGACGGCCGAGAAGGTCTACGACTCGCTCTCGCGCTTGATCGAGGAGCGCCAGAACGGCCAGGCCGTGAGCAACGTGTTCACCGGCGACAGCAAGCGGCTCCAGTGCACCTACCCGGGTGGGCGGGTGATCCGCAACACCTTCGACGTGATCGACCGGGTGAAGACGATCAACGACGCCACGGGCACCGTGACGCAGATCGCGGCCACGGACTGGATCGGACCAGGGCTTCGAGAACTGCGGCGACAGAACGCCAACGGCACCAAGCTCACCTTCCTCAACGACGCCGAGAACGCGGACCTTGGTTACGACGCGGTCCAGCGGATCACTCGCCTGCGGGTGCTCGCGCCCGGCGGAGCGTCGTCGATCGTGGATCGGGAATACGCCTACAACCGCGCCAGCGTGCGGACCTCGGAGCAGCGTCACGACGACTTCGGGCTCACCGACAGCTACAGCTACGATTCGCTGTATCGCGTCGTCTCGACGGCCTTCGACACGAACGGGCTGGCCGGGGCCGTGTCGCGCCCGACCCAGCAGCTCGGCTACACGCTCGACGGCGTCGGCAATCGGCGAGAGGTCGCCAAGACCTCGGCCTCGGGAACGACCACGGAGGACTATGCGGTCAATCAGGTCAACCAATACACGAGCAAGGACGGCGTCGCCCGCAGCCATAGCCGAAACGGGAACCTGCTCTCGGACGGGACGCGGAGCTACGTCTACGACTACAAGAACCGTCTGACGAAGGTCGCGCGGGTCTCGGACGGGGCTCCTGTCGCCGACTACCTCTACCACTGCGACAACCGGCGCTCGGTCAAGGTCGTCTACTCAGCGACCCAGCCAGGCGTGGTCGAGAAGGAGACGCGCTTCTTCTACGACGGCTGGCGGGTCTGCGAGGACCAGTCGGGGGTCGGCGCGAGCGAGCTGACCTACGTCTACTCGCCGGTCTACGTGGACGAGCCGGTTCAGTTGCGGCGTGAGGCCGCGCACCCGCTTGGGCCGGGTGTGCTTTACACGCACCAGAACGCTCGGGCCGACGTGGTGTCCGTCACGGACGGCTCGGGTGCGGTGGTCGAGCAGAGGTTCTTCGACGACTTCGGGAAGACCTACGACGAGACCAAGGCGCTGGCCGGGGCGTCTGCGGTCGGGAACCCGTATGGCTTCCAGGGGCGGCGGTTCGACGCCGAGACGGGGCTGCTGTACTTCCGCAATCGCTTCTATGACCCGGAGGTGGGGCGGTTCTTGCAGCGGGATCCCGTGTGGGACGCGGGGAACGTGGGGGGGCAGTACTCGTTTGTGGGGAGTGGCCCTGCGAGCGGCGTAGATCCCATGGGACTGCAGCAGCAGCCAGGGTTTGAAAAGGAAGGAGGCTTTTGGAGTCGGGTTGGAGGGTCAGTCCAGGCCATAGGCAACGCACTTGGAGCAGGTCTCGGCCTGACGAAGTATGACTCGGCATTGCAAGAGCAATACAACCCCCTAAACAGAGCCGAGAGACAGGGCGGCGCGGTTGAGGCGGGGACCAAGGGTTCCCTAGGCGTTGCCGTCGGAGCTGTGGGTGTAGCAGGCTTCGCCATGGCTGGGGGAGGGGCTACCGCTGCGGTTGCAGAGACGTTCCCGGCGCTCGCCGCGAGGGCCTCGGTCTTAGCCGGTTCCCCAACTGGTCTCTTCGCCCAGAAGGCTCTAGGGACTGGTTTGACCGTCCTCGCGGGGCTTAATGGGACGGCCGACGCGATGAGAGGAGACTGGGGTGGCGTGGGCCAGAACCTCGTCTACGCGGGCCTTGGGGCAGGGTCGCTGAGGGGCCCAAAGAAGTTGCCCTGCAATGATGGGCTTAAGAGTGAAATTGGAGGTGGGAAGCCGATACCTCCCGAACAATTCGCAAAGATGAAGGCAGCGTTTGAGAAGAATGGTGGGACGATTTCTCAAAACGCTGACGCGCAGCGATACTTGAAGATGCGAAATGCTGAGGGAATAACGTTCAACAAGGATACGATGCTCCTCCCGCCAAACCCGACGACCTCTGCGGTCTACGAGGAGTTCATCCACGTAGGGCAGTTCCGCCGAGGAATGGTCAACTCGTCAAGCATTATTCAGAACGAGATTGACGCTGCACAAAGATTGATAAAGAATGCGGGTCCCTGGGGCATACCCGCGAGCGAGACTGCTCAGACGCAGGCGCGGCTCACTGGGCTTATGGAGGCGGCTGCCAAAGCCGGCGGCAGATAGATGCTGACTTTCAAGGTCGAGAGTAGCACTTCGCTCCCAGCACTGAACGCAATTTGCCTGGACTGTCGTGTTTTGTCCGGCATTGTCTATCCGGGGGATTGTGTTGTTTCGGAAACAGACACAGGACCTGTCAGCGTCAAGATCCTCTCCGTGGCCCTCGTTACAGAGCGAGCCCCTTTCTCAGGCCTGGTCACTCTTCAAGTCGAACTGCCCAGCGGATTGAGTCCCGACGCACTTGTGGGCCTAGTGTTTTGCGGTGCCGCATAGCTCAGGTTTCCGTAGGTGTGATGGCCCAATGACGAAACGGTGCACGATTGACGCGGCTGGGTGTTGAGTTGGGCGTAGGGTTCCAGAAGTCAGCCGGGCTGGATTCTCCGATTCTCAGCGGTCGCGGGGTAGCCTTGGGGAATCGGAGCAGGCAGATTTGAGCCGAGAGAGCTACCGACCCGAACGAAACCCACGCGCAGCGTCCGCCTCGGACGTTGCCGAGCGGGGAAGCGCAGGCGTCTGGATCGGTCGGTTAGGCGGCCTCCCGGTAGTAGTGGCGCAGGAGCCCGCCGAGGCGGGGCCGACAGAGAATTCTGCCCTCCTGCCGGCCGATCTCTGGGCCAGGGTCGATCAGGGCGACGGTCACGGTCACGACGGCCGGGGTCCGGGCCGGGGTCGAGCA
>JAESQQ010000571.1 GCA_016765095.1 Planctomycetota bacterium
CTCGATCTCGGCGACGTTGAGCCAGCTCCCATGCTTAGGCGTGTAGTGGATTTCCAAGCGCTTCGCGAGACGGCGAGCCTCCGCGGGAGGGAAGGCTTCGTAGAGGGAGCCAATGCAGTGGACGTTCAGAGTGCGGCGCACTGTCTCTTGGGAGATCGAGTCGACGACTTCGAGCAGCACAAGCTGGTCGGCCAGCATGCGCATGGTCCACCTCGCGCGACCCTCTGGGGCCTTGCTGTAACCGATTGCGACCAGTCGAGCTTCCCTTGCTCCGTTGAGCTTTCGTAGTTTCGACGGGCGCACCTGCTTCCTGCGTTCCAGTGCCGATTCAACTCCACCCTCTACGAAGCGCTGGCGCGGGTCTGCTTGCGTGCCGCGGCTCTCCCGACATGGATCAGCCCCAAGAGCATGTTGCGCTCTTCCGCGGACAGACGAACGAGGTATTTCTTGTTCACGACAGCCTCCTTCGGCGCGTTCTTTGCGCCCAGGAGGCTCATCGGCAGTTCGGCCCGCCAACTGACGGATTCAACGGAGGAGGCCCACTAGTCCGGTTCGACCCGCGTCGCGGCCCGGTAGCGGTTCTCCTGCGGGTCCAGCGGAGGAATCAGGGTCTGCCGGAAAGGGATCAGGGTCTCGGGCGAGTCGAAGGCGTAGGCCTCCTTCTTATCGCGCGGAGTGTGGTCGAGCCGGAACAAGCGCTTGCAGAGGGCGAGCAGCTTGTTCGTCGTGAACCGGGTCTCCGGATCGGGATCGGATCCAGCGCGCAGAACCTCGATCACCGCCTGAGCGGGATCGCCTAGGAGGGATCGAAGCCGGTCCTCGTCGATCGGGTCCTGGCGAGCTCGCTTCATCTCGAACAGCGCCAAGAGCGGGTCCGGGGAGCTCCGCCACTCGTGTTCGAGGTGGTGGTAGGGACGACTGCCGCTGATCCACTCGTAGAACGTCAAGGTCAGCCCGTAGACGTCGGTCGCCGGCCCATAGATTCCTGGAACGTAGTCCTCCTCATCGAAGCGAGGAATCGACTCGGGCGGGAGGAAAATCGGGCTCCCGATCAGGCCTCGCAGGCGGCCCTTGGCTTCTCGGAGCACGTCCCGGTGTTGGGCGCAGCCGAGATCCACAAACACAGGCTCGTAGCGGCCCGCGATCAGGCGCTCGATGTATTCGTCCTCTGGAACGCTCCCGTTCAGAGTCGGCATTCGAATCATGATGTTGGGGGGCTTTATGTCGCAAAGTACGAGCGGGAGCTTGCGCCGAAAGTGCAGCCCCTTGAGGCGGTCCAAGAGGTTCACGTATATGTCGATCGCGGTCCCAGGATCGGTTCGAACTCGCGTCTGACCGTCGATCCGATAGCGCTCGAAGGGTGTCCCGCGAAGTCGCTCGAGGACGATATAGGGGCGCCCGCTCGCCGTCGCGCCGTGGTCGAGGAGCTTGACCATTCGAAAGTCGATCTGCGAGTAGATCAATCGCTCCTGCTCGATCGCCTCGTGCTGGATGGCCCGCTTCATGACGGCCCGCTCGACGGGCCGCTCGAAGCCTGGGAAGTCACGCCGGCCCATGACCTCTACTTCGTAGACCACCCCCTGAGTCCCCTCCCCGAGGCGACGCTTAATCCGATAGGCCCGCTGGGTGTCGTCGCTGAGGAGGAGTTGGCCTGCCTCGGCCTTGCTTGGCTTGGGATCGGGCTGCTCTGGGGGGGAACCCGTGGCGCTGATGAGGTGGGTCCGGGCGAGGTTGGCCCACTCCTCGCGGAGGCTCGCGTGCCCCACGACGACCTCGACTTGGGGAGCGTCCTCCTCGCTGGGAGGAGCCTCGGGCGCCTTGGCGATCTGGGTGGGGGTCTCCTCGTGTCCCTCGCTCTCTTCGACCGTCGGGGGCGGCGAGATCGGAGCCCGGAAGCCCTCGAGGAGGGGCCCCTTGCGGGAGAAGTAGTTCGTCTTGGGCGGCGTCGGGAGCCCCGGAGCTGAGGCGCCCTCTAACTCGGTGGGGATTTGGCTGGGGGCAATCGCGGGACCGTCCGCGAGCACGGACTCAATGCTCCGAATCGCCTCCACAGGGCTTGGGTAGCGATCGCTGAGGTCGCGGTTCGCGAGCCAGTGCACAAGCGAGCTAACGCCAGGCGTGATCGTGAGCCCCTCCACGAACCCGTTCGGATCAGGAAGCTGGAGGTTTGCGTGCTGGGAGATCACCGAGATCGCGGTTCGGCCCATGAAGGGCAGGACGCCTGTCACCATGTGAAAGAGCGTCACGCCGAGCGAGTAGAGGTCCGCCCGAATGTCGATCGAGAGCTCGTCGAGGGCCTGCTCGGGGGCCATGTAGTGCGGCGTGCCAAGGATCATGCCCGCCGTCGTCTTGCGGGTCTCTTCTTCGAGGCGCCGCGCGAGTCCGAGGTCGCTCAACTTCGCCGTCCGGTCGGAGGCTATGAGAATGTTGGCGGGCTTCACGTCTCGGTGGATGTATCCGTGTCGTTCGGCGCACTCCAGCGCGCGGGCAATGTCGAGCACGATCTTGAGCGCCTCTGGCTCGGGCAGTCGCTCGCGCTCCTCGATCAGCTCCTCGAGCGAGGGACCGTCAACGTATTCGAGGACAATGTAGTGGGGCCCCTCGTCTGACTCCGAGCGCGCCTCCAGGATTTGAACCACGTTTGGGTGGCGGAGCTTGGCGACGGCGCGGGCTTCTTCGCGGAATCGCTCGAGGTCTTGGGGTCGCTCCGACTGCTGGGAGTTGAGGACCTTGATCGCGACCATTCGGTTCAGGGAGCGCTGACGAGCGCGATAGACGCAGCCCATTCCGCCCTCGCCGATCCGGTTGAGGATCTCGAAGCCGCTCAGCTCATCTCCAGCCCGGAGGTCGGTCGGCGTCCGCGTTTGGTGGGGGGGATCGCTGCCCTGCTCCCAGCGCTCGAGCGAATTCACGAAGGCCACGAAGAAGTCGTCGAAGCGAAGCGCCTCGCGGAGGTCGTCTAGGAACTTCTCCCCAGCGCACTCGTTCGATCGAACCGCTCCCGCTTGCTCCTTGAGGCCCGAATGAAGGGAGGGCGGGAGGAGGAACCCGGCCTCGCGCATTCCGTCCGAGCCGAGCTCCCAGGCGGTGGCAGAACGCTGGCCAATGGAGTCGAGACGCCCCTCTTCGGGCATAGCCTTGAAGCAGTCCGCGAGGAGGCTTAGAAGTGTTGGATCGTCGGCTCCCACAGGTTTGGAGCGTATCCCTCCAAGGTGGGGCGCGCTAGCGAACCCCAGCGAGAGGGGGTCGGTCAGTCGTCGAGGGTATAGCCGACCGGGACGTACTCGGGTTGGGATCGCATCCGCTCGCGCTCGGCCAGGACGAACTCGCTGTCGACGGCCATCACGTGGGTGTAGCGAATCGAGTAGTGGCGAACTCCCTTGGCGAGGAGCTCCTCGCTCAGGGCTCGGTCGCGAGCGCGGAGCGACCCCTTCTCGCGCTCGAAGGTCTCTAGGTCCCAGGACTCGATCTCCTCGACGAGAGGCTGGTAGTAGGGCGCGCAGCCCCAGTCGCTGAGCGCGTTGACCCACCAATGGCAGACTCGGCCCAGCTTGCGGAGGAAAAGGTCGAACTCCGGCTCGAAGCTCAGGCAGGTCCCGTCGAAGTAGTTGCCCATTTGGGCGGCGCGCTCCTCGTCAATCAGACCCATGTCCTGGCTGATCTTGTGGCCAGCGGTCCCTGGGAAGGGGAAGAAGAGCGCCCAGCGAAACCGACCCATGCCAATGTCTGCGCAGAGCTGGAGCGTCTCGAACAGCTCGTCGCGGGTCTCGGTCGGGAGCCCGAACATCACGAAGGCCGAGGTGTGGATCCCGTAGCTCTGAGCTGCCCAGAACGCGGTCTTCATCGTCTCGTTCTTCATGTAGCGCCAGAGGATCTCCTTGCGGAGGCGGGCGCTGCCGCTCTCGAGGCCGTATTTGACGATCCGGCAGCCAGCGTCGGCGAGTATGAAGGCCATCTCGTCGTCGAAGACTTGGACGTGGGCGTTGAGCACGAACGGACGCCCGATCCCACTCGCCTTGTAGGCCTTGCAGAAGTCCTTGACGAAGCGCCGATTGAGCGTGAACAAGTCGTCGTCGAGGAGGATGGTGTCTATGTCTGGATAGCGCCGAACGAGGCCCTCGAGCTCCGCCATGATCCTGGGGACCGGGTAGTGGCGCATGTACTCCTTGGGCCCCTTGGCGGCGCCGTCCTCGACGTAGCGGTCGACGATCTCCTTGTTGAAGCAATACGTGCACTTGTAGGGGCAGCCGCGCGAGGTCAAGACGCCGAACCAGCCGTTCTTGCTCGCAATGATCCGCGGCATGTCGAACAACTCGTAGTCATTCTCGGCTATGTCGCTGAGGTCGGGGAAGGCCCCGACTGCGTTCACGATCGGTGTCAGGCGAGAGTTGAAGCGGCTTCGGGGGGGGAAGCGCATGTTGGGCGTCGTGAGGATTTCCTCGCCGCGCTCAAGTCGATTCACGAACTCGCAGAACGCCAGCTCGCCCTCGCCGATCGCGACCACGTCGAAGTGCCCCTGGGCGGTGACCTCCTCGGGGACCATTGTGGGGTGGACCCCCCCGATCACGAGCGGGATCTCTGGGCAACCCTCGCGGAGGGTGGCCGCGGCCTCGATCGCCCAGCCATACTGCTGGGTCATGACCGAGAACCCGATCAGGCCGGGGTCGTAGGCCCGGACCCGCTCCAGGAGCTGGGCGGGCGTCGGGACGTCGAACAGCTTCTCGTTGACGTGGATCAGGCGGGTCTCGTGACCGGCAGCCTTCAGCACGCCTGAGATCATGCTCAGGCCGTGATTGACCCCAATCGGGCAATCGAGGTTCGGATAGATCAGGAGCACGCGCACGGCGATCTCCTCGCTTCGCTGACCGCGCGCCGGCCGGCGAAAGGTGTCTTTGACTGACGCTAGCGGTCTTTAACGAGGTGCTCGAAGCGCGACTTGTCAGACGACTTCATGTAGGCCTCGTTGGGCGAGACCAGCCCCTCTTTGAGCCGAGCCAGGATCGAGTCGTCCATGAGCTGCATGCCCATCCCACGACCCGATTCGATATAGCTGATGATCTTGTGGATCGCGCCTTCGCGGACGATCGCGCCCAGGGCGGGGCTTGAGATCAGGACCTCGTTGACGGGGACTCGACCGCCGCCGTCTGCGCGGCGGAGGAGGAGCTGGGCCACGACGCCTTGGAGCGAGACCGAGAGCATGGTCCTGATCTGGGCCTGCTGCGCCTCTGGAAACACGTCGATGATGCGGTCAATGGTCTTTGCCGCGCTGTTGGTGTGGAGCGTCCCGAACACGAGGTTGCCGGTCTCGGCGCTCGTGATCGCGAGCCCGATCGTCTCGAGGTCGCGCATTTCGCCGACGAGGACGACGTCGGGGTCCTCGCGGGCGGCCGCTCGGAGTGCGGTCGCGAATGAGTTGGTGTCGGTCCCCACTTCCCGCTGGGTCACGACGCACTTCTTGTTCGGGTGCACAAACTCGATCGGATCCTCGATCGTGATGATGTGCTTGGAGGCCGTCGTGTTGATCTCGTCGATCATGGAGGCGAGGGTCGTCGACTTGCCGGAGCCGGTCGGGCCCGTCACGAGCACGAGCCCGGTTCGAATCGTGCAGAAGTTGCGAATCGAGCCTGGGACGCCGAGCTCCTCGATCGTCTTTATGGTGGTCGGAATGATCCGGAACACTGCCCCGACGCCGCCTTGGTGCATCAGGTAGTTGCAGCGGAAGCGGGCGATCCCGTCGAGCTCGTAGCTGAAGTCGAGGTCCCAGTTCTTGCTGAAGTGCTTCCTTTGGAGGGGATTGAGGATCTCATCCAGGATCTTCTTCGCCTCGGAGTTGCTCAGCGGCGGCATGTTGAGGGGCTCGAGCCGGCCGTGGACTCGGAACTTGGGTGGCTGGCCGGCCTGCAGGTGGAGGTCTGACCCCCCCTGGTCCTTGAGCGCCCTGAAGAACTTGTCGATGACCGCCACGGGCGACTCCTTCGAGGGGCCCATACTACGCGATTCACGACTCCGTTCCGCTCGGAACCTCCAGTCGCCCTGCGCTTGGTGAGCCGCCCCGTCCGGCAGTAGAGTGACCGCCTCATGAGCTACGCAGACGAGCTGGCCCTGATCCAGCGCTGCGCGAGCGGCGACGACGATGCCTGGACCGACCTCCTCAACGACTACGGGCGCTTCCTCGATTACATCGTGCGCCGCTCCTTAAGCGGGGGCGGTCGCGTGCCTGACCCGCACCAGGTCCTCGAGGTCCGCGACGAGGTCCTGGCGTGGCTGCTCGAGAACGAGTGCCGAGTGCTCAAGACCTACAAGGGGGAGAGCAAGATCACCTCCTGGCTGGGCGTCGTGGTCGGCCGTCGGGCCCGCCGAATCGCTCGTCGCGGACAGGGGCTCCGAGACAAGACCGTCTCCCTCGACGCCCTGACGGGCGAGGCGGCGACCCACCTCGCGGTCCAAGCCGAGCCTGACAGCACTCCGCGCCAAATCGCGCTCCAGCGCCTGGGAGAGGCGATCGCAGGGCTCTCGGAGCGGGACCGGACCCTCCTCCAAGGAGCCTTCTACGAGAACCGGACCTATGCCGAGTTGGCCGACGAACTCAAGGTCCGGACGGACAGCATTGGGCAGCTCCTGTTCCGCGCTAAGAAGCGGCTTGCCAAGGAGTTAGGTGGCGAGAAATTCCTCGAAACGCTGTCCGGGTCCGTCCTGCTGTGTCTCACATGGCTTGTGGAGAGATTCGCAGTATGAACAACGAGCGCCAACTCGACCGAGTGTTGGAAGGGGCCTTCTGCCCTGAGGCGGCAGTCCTGGGCCAGTTCCTCGACGAGAGCCTGAGCGCGGACCTCCAGGAGCGGGTCGCGGGGCACGTCCTGCGGTGCTGTGCCTGCCAAGACGTCGTCGCCTGGACCCGGGAGGCTGCGGCGCAGCCGCTGAGCCAGCGCAAGAGCAAGACCGCCACCGGACGCCGACGGCGGATTCGTCCCGCCGCAAAGCAAGGCCTCCCAAGCTGGGTGCCTGGAGTCGCGGCTGCGGCCGGGTTGCTCTTGGTGGCGTTCGTCGCCCTCAAGGCCAGCGACACCCAGCCCTCGGGGCAGTTGGGCCAAGCCACGCCGAGCGCGAGCCCGACTCCGAGCAAGATTCAGCCCCAGCCCAGCCCGAGCCGAGCGACGCCTCGACCGACGACTGCACCGAGCCTTCGTCCGAGCCTTCCCAGCCCCACCCCGCAGGCTTCGGTTCGCCCGACGCCCGCAGCGAGCCCCGGCGCGACCC
>JAESQQ010000572.1 GCA_016765095.1 Planctomycetota bacterium
CCTCGAGCCCCGCCGCGCGCCGAGTCGGCGAACGGCACCCGTCCGCCGCGATCAAGACTGGCGCCCGCGCGATCGTGCCTTCGAGTTCGACTTCGGCGAGTTGACCGGGCTGGGCGGGGAAAGTCGGGTTGCGAACCCAGGTCCCGAGGCGGACCTCGACCCGCTCTTCGGCTTGCGCCAACTCGACGGGCCGCGCGTCGAGCCAGCTCCGCTCAAGCCCGACTCCCCTTCCCCCGTCGGGGAAGTCTGCCTGGGCCAGCGTCCCGTCTCCGAGTCTGTATCGAATCCCGCAGAAGGCTTCGCCTCGCTCGCCGACCTCGACCCCGACTTCAGCCAGCGCAGCCAGACCGTGGGGCATGAGGCCTTCCCCGCACACCTTGGGGCGGGGAAAGGTGGCGCCGTCGATCAGGAGGCAGGTTCGTCCTTGTTGGGCGATTCGAAGCGCGAGCGAGGCCCCGGCGGGGCCGGCTCCGATCACGATCGCGTCGTGGGTTTGGCTCACGGCCTAGTGGGTGCTGGGACCGGCGTAGTCGACGTTGCAGCCCGAGAGCCCGCAGTAGCCGTTGGGGTTCTTGGCGAGGTACTGCTGGTGATAGCCCTCGGCGTAGAAGTAGGTTCCAAGCGCCGCGATCTCGGTCGTGATCTCACTCAGACCCGCCGCAGATAGGCTGGCTTGATACGCCTCTCGCGAGGCCTCGACGGCCGCGAGCTGCTCGTCGCTGGTGGTGTAGATCGCTGAGCGGTATTGAGTCCCGACGTCGTTGCCTTGGCGCATGTCTTGGGTCGGGTCGTGGCTCTCCCAAAAGACCTTGAGCAGGGCGGCGAGGGTCGTCTTTGTGGGGTCGAAGTGGACCCGCACGACTTCGGTGTGGCCGGTTCCTCCTGAGCAGACCTCCTCGTAGGTCGGGTGGGGAGTCGCTCCTCCGGCGTAGCCGACCGAGGTCGCGTAGACCCCGGGCTGCTGCCAAAAGCGCCGCTCGGCGCCCCAGAAGCAGCCCATGGCGACCACGATCTCCTCGAGTCCGTCCGGGAAGGGCGGTTGGATCCGAGCTTCCGAGAGGAAGTGCACCTCGGGGACCGTGAGGGGGGTCGAGCGCCCGGGGAGGGCGTCTGCAGGGCTGGGCAGCGTGAGCTTCTTCTTGGCGAAAAACATGGGGGCTCCTCTCGTCGTGGACGATCCTACGGCCTGGCGTTGGATCCCTTGCTCGGCGAGTCCGCCGCTCGGCGAGGCCGGTTGCAGCAGTTCTGAGGACCCGGACGAAGGATCGAGTTAACTCCTTTGCTGGCCTGGCCTCGGGAGGGGCGTCAGGCCGGGCCCAGAGATCCGGGGCGATGGACAGGGGCGAGATTCCGGCTATACGGTATGCGGCCCCCGCTGCCGAACTGGCTCGGGTTGGACCTCAGGAGAGCCCCCTATGCCCAAGCTTGTGATCGTGGAGTCGCCGACCAAGGCGAAGACTCTCCGGCGCTTCCTCGGCGACGAATACATCGTCGAGTCGAGCGTGGGTCACGTGCGAGATCTGCCCCCCAACGCCGACGCGATCCCGGCCCACATGAAGAAGGAGAAGTGGGCGCGCCTCGGCGTCAACGTGGACGACGACTTCAAGCCGCTCTACGTCGTTCACCCCGACAAGAAGGCCAAGATCAAGGAGCTCAAGGCGCTCCTCGCCGAGTCCAGCGAACTCCTACTCGCGACTGATGAGGATCGCGAGGGCGAGGCGATCAGTTGGCACCTCCTCGAGTTGCTCAAGCCGACGGTCCCCGTCAAACGAATGGTGTTCCACGAGATCACCAAGACCGCGATCTTCAAGGCCCTTGAGGAGACCCGCGATATCGACATGCAGATCGTGCGGGCCCAAGAGGCGCGCCGGATCATTGACCGCCTCTACGGATACGAGGTCTCCCCGATCCTGTGGCGCAAGATCCGCCCCAAGCTCTCAGCGGGGCGCGTCCAGAGCATTGCGATCCGAATGGTCGTCGAGCGCGAGCAGAAGCGGCTGAGCTTCGTCTCCGCTGACTACTGGGGGATCACCGCTCAGCTCAAGACCGCTGAGGGCAAGACCTTCGAGGCCCGCCTCGCGACCGTCGACGGCAAGAGCCTCGCGACAGGCAAGGACTTCGACCCCGACACTGGCAAGCTCCAAAAGACCGAGCGGCTGCACCTCCTCGGTCAAGAGGCCACGACCTTGGTGGCCGCGCTCGGCGCGAACAAAGCGACGGTGATCTCGACCAAGGAGACCCCGACCACGCGCCAGCCGGCGGCGCCCTTTACGACCTCGACCCTCCAGCAGGAGGGCAACCGCAAGCTTCGCTTTGGGGCCGACCGGATCATGCGCGCCGCGCAGTCGCTCTACGAGAACGGCTTCATCACCTACATGCGAACCGACTCGGTAAACCTCAGCGGTGAGGCCCTCGAGTCGACTCGGACCGAGATCGAGACTCTCTACGGGAAGGAATATCTCCCCGACGAGATTCGGACCTACAAGAACAAGAGCAAGAACGCGCAGGAGGCTCACGAGGCGATCCGTCCCGTCGGCTCGCCCTTCCCGCGCGTCGCGGACGTGACGGCCAAGCTCGGCCCCGACGCCGGCAAGATCTACGAGTTGATCTGGAAGCGGACCATGGGCTCCCAAATGGCCAACGCCAAGGGCCGCCGGATGACCGTCAAGGCCAAGAGCAGCTGGAGCGAGCGCGAGGCGATCTTTAGCGCGAGCGGAACGACGATCGACTTCGCCGGGTTCCTCAAGGCCTACGAAGAGGGCAGCGACGAGCCAGACCAAGACCAAGACGACGAGAAGAAGGAGCGGCTCCTCCCGCCCGTGACCGAGGGCGAGTCCCTCGGCGCCGAAGACGTCACGCCCAAGGAGTCGACGACCCAGCCCCCCGCCCGCCTGACCGAGGCCTCCCTCGTCAAGGCGCTCGAAGAGTCTGGCGTCGGTCGCCCCTCGACTTACGCCTCGATCATTAAAACGATCATGCGTCGCGACTACACCTTCAAGAAGGGCAACGCCCTCGTCCCGACCTGGCTGGCGTTCGCCGTCGTGAAGCTCCTCCACGACCACATGACGCACCTGATCGACTACACGTTCACCGCGTCCATGGAGGACCGGCTCGACGAAATCGCCCGCGGCGAAGGCGAGTCGATCCCCTACCTCCGGGAGTTCTACTTCGGGAACGGGGTCATGGGCCTCAAGCCCCTCCTCGAGAAGTCCGTCGACGAGATCGACCCTCGCACGGTGTGCTCGATCAAGCTCGCGACTGACTCCCAGGGTCGTGACGTGATCGTGCGCGTCGGTCGCTGGGGCCCCTATCTCCAGCGTGGCGACGAGCGGGCCAGCCTGCCGGACGGGCTCGCGCCCGACGAGCTCGATCTCGAAATGGCGGAGGCCCTCCTCGAGGCGGGCGCCCGCGCCGAGGAGCCGATCGGGACAGACCCCGAGAGCGGCGAGCCGATCTACGTCAAGACGGGACGATACGGCCCCTACGTCCAGCTCGGCAACGCCAAGGACGAAGACGGCAAACCCAAGAAGGAGAAGCCGAAAATGGTCTCGCTCTTGGCCGACATGAGCCCAGAGACGATCGACCTCGAGACGGCGCTCAAGCTGTTGACGCTTCCGCGGATGCTCGGGCAAGACGCCGACGGCAACGACATTGAAGTGTTCAACGGTCGCTATGGGCCCTACCTCAAGGCTGGCAAGGAGACCCGCAGCCTGACCGAGGACGATCACCTCCTCACGATCGGGCTCGAGCGAGCGCTCAAGCTCCTCGCCGAGCCGAAGAAGCGCGGGCGCGCAGCTCAGAAGAGCATCAAGGAGTTCGAGGACGTCGAGGCTCTCGACGGCAAGACCGTCAAGCTCCTCAAGGGTCGCTACGGGCCTTACGTGACCGACGGCGAGACGAACGCTTCGCTCCCGCGGGGCTACGTGAACCCAGAAGAGCTCAAGGTCGAGGAGGCGATCGAGTTGATCCTCGCCCGTCGCGCTGCGGGTCCCAAGAAGAAGAAGAAGGCCAAGAAGAAGGCCGCTAAGAAGAAGACGAAGAAGAAGGCGACGAAGAAGAAGGCCGCCAAGAAGAAGACGACCAAGAAGAAGGCCGCCAAGAAGAAGACGACCAAGAAGAAGGCCGCCAAGAAGACTGCGGAAGCTTCTGAGGAGTCCGCTTCCGAGGCAGCACCTTCTGCCGAGGCGGCTTCCGAGGCGCCCCCTTCTTCCGGCGAGACGGCCTCCGAGGCCGAGTAAAGGGCGGCGAGCGCGGCTCGCCGACTTACATGCCGAACAGGCCGCCCGAGGGTGCCTCGCCCCCGAGCCAGCCGGGCGACTCGGGCGCGTTCCCCTCGACCCAAGTCGAGGCTTCGCTCCCCGAGTGGGCGTCGGTCAGGAATCCGGCTTGCTCAGCGCTCTCGTCGACCCAGGTCGTCTCCGCGGCCGCTCCTTCAGCGCTCAGCCAGGCAGGGCTCACTGTGGCACGAAGCCACTCGGGCTCAGGCGCTTCGTGCTCCAACCAGTCCAAGGAGCTGGGGGCGGCCTCCTCCAGCCACCCCGCACTGGCAGCGGGCCCGTCCAGCCAACTTGCGGAGGGAGCCTCCGCCGGCGGCGTCAAGGGCAGGGCTGGGGGAGACGAGGCTCCCAGGACGCGCGTATAGCGCTGGGTCATTGCGGGATCGAACTCGTTCGGTCCCTGGGCGAGTAGCTCTGCCGCGGCCTTCTGGTTAGCAGCCCGCTGCGCAGCTTGGTTTGCTGCAGCCTGTTGGGCGGCGACCTGGTTGGCTGCAGCCTGCTGGAAGGCGGCCGCTCGCTGCGCTGCGGCCTGTTGGGCCGCTCGCTGCGCTGCGGCCTGTTGGGCCGCTCGCTGCGCTGCGGCC
>JAESQQ010000573.1 GCA_016765095.1 Planctomycetota bacterium
ACGGTTTGCGAGACCGACTCCCACCGGGAGCCACCCCCGGTGGGAGTCGCTACCCGGAGGAATCGCCGTTGGTATCGTTCGTCCTGTGACCGACGACGCCTTCGAAGGGCCCCTGGCGGCTGAGTTAACCGGTTCGACTCGGGCGGAGCAGGCTCGGGAGGTCGAACGGAGCGGCGCCGTCTTGAGCGCCACGCTCAGCTTTCACTGCGACGCGTGCGAGACCGCGGTCGCGCTCTCGGCCTTCTTAGTGAGCCCCTCATGCCAGACCTGCTCCAGGCAGGCCTGGCGCATGGAGTTCGTGGTCACGGGCACCTGGGGAGACGAGGTCAGCGGAGGAATCGAGACGGCGGGGCTCCTGGCGGTGAACGCAGTTGGGATCGCAGCCTTCGCGCTCATGGACGCGGGCTTCCTAACGGTCGGCGGGGACGACGAAGAGCAGGTTAGAAAGTGGCGGCGAGCTTGGTCCTGCCCGGAAATGCCAGGGGAGGTCCTGTTCCGGACTGCCCGTCTGCCCGAGGCTGAAGTGCTTCACGTGCTCCTCGAAGTCTGCCACGGCCAGGAATCGAAGGAGCGGCGCAACTGGATCGACGCCGCCCGCGAGGAGGGGGTTCACTGTGTCGCCTGCCGGGCCTTGTTCCCGCCGCGCAGCGTCCTGAAAGGACGTAAGCTGAAGCCACTGAACCGCTTCAGCGACGACCGGGTCTGCAGTTCGAAGTGCCTCAAGGCAGCTCAAGCGTTGAGCGAGGCAGTCTGCTCGGTCTGCGAGAAGGCCTTCGTGCCGCCCAGCAAGCCACTCCTCAAGGCCGACTGGGAGCCCAAGGTTTGGCACACGACCGGCCACTGCAGCCGCGTGTGTCACGGAGGGCGCGACCGGAAGCGAACCTGCCAGCACTGCTCGAAGCCCTTCGTGATCCCCAAGAAGGGGCCGCTCTCAAGGCGTGGGCCCAAGCGCTGGCATGGGGAGGGCTACTGCAGCAAGCGCTGCCAAGAGGGAAAGGAGGCCTCTGCACGCCTCCCGAAGGTTGAGCTCCAGGCCCAGCTACGAGCGGCCTGCGCGGCGGGGCACGAGCTGAGGCTTCTGCCCGAGCACGCCGGCTGTTGGGCCTACTGCCCGACCTGTCGGAGTCGCTTTCGCGCCTAAACGGGAATTCACGATCCACAATCGTGAACTCCCGTTCAGGCCCGTGCCTACCCGCGGAAGCGCCAACTATCCCGAGGCCGAAAACACCTCGGGGGCGATCCCGAATCTCTGACTCAAGCCCGCAGAAGCGCTGGAATGGGCTTTCCGTCGCACAGCCGGATCGGTCGCCCTTGTGGGGTGTCGAACCACTGGCGGTAATCAACGTCGAGCCGGCTGTAGATTGTCGCGAGGAGGTCCGCTGCCTTGACGGGCGAAGTGGGCGCCTGGGTGCCGTTGGGATCCGTGGAGCCGATCGTCTGTCCGACGCGGAGGCCGCCGCCGGCGAGGGCGACTGAGAACCCGCGGGTCCAATGGTCGCGCCCGTCGAGGGGGTTGATTCGGGGTGTCCGCCCGAACTCGCCCATGCAAACCACAAGCGTCGACGCGAGCAGGTCGCGCGCTTTGAGGTCGTCGAGCAGCGCCGAGAAGCCGCGATCGAGAGTCTCTGTGGTGGGCTTGGTCAGATCGAAGTGGTCGGCGTGGGTGTCCCAACCTGAAAGAGTGACCTCGACCGCTGGCACGCCTTGCTGGACCAGCCGGCGCGCGGCGAGGCAGGCGCGCCCAAAGGCGGTGTCGCCGTAGCTCTCGAGCACGGCCTTTGGCTCTTCGCTGATCTTGAAGGCGTTGACCTGCTTGCTCTCCATCATTTCCCGGGCGCGACCGGTGAGTTCGCGGTGCTGGTGGCGGGCCCGCCCGGCCCGGCGTCGGCCCAAGAACGCCTTGTCCATTCGCTCGAGGTCTGCCAAGCGGCGCTCGAAACGCTTGGTGCCGACGGCCGCCGTCAGGTCGGGCACGGGTCTGCGCGGATCGCCGACTCGGAACGCGTCGTGCGCCACGCCGAGGTAGCCGCCGAGGGGGGGCTGGCGAGAGAGGAATGAGACGTGCGCGGGGATCTCGAGCCCGCGGTGGTCGGCTTCGTAGGCGACCGCTGCAGTCAAGGCGGGGTGGCTGACGGTCGGGATCAGGGGGTAGCCGGTTCGCATCAAGTAGCGACCGCGCTGGTGCTCGCCCTCCTTGGTCACCAGTGAGCGAATCACTGTCAGCCGGTCGGCTCGCTCGGCCAGGCGAGGGAGGCCGTCGGCGAACGAGATCCCCTTCTGCTTGGTCGCGACGGCCTTCGTCGGGCCTCCGATCTTCCCGCCCGGGTGAGGGTCAAAGGTCTCGAGTTGACTCGGCCCTCCGTCGAGCCAGATCACGATCAAGGCCTTGGCGGGTTGGCCGCCTTGCTCCCCGCCGAAAGCTCGCGAGAGCAGCGGGCCTCCGCCGAGGGCGTAGCCGAAGGCGCCCAGCGCGCCCCAGCGAAGGAGGCTGCGGCGAGAGGTTCCCCCGCCCGACGAGTCTGCGTTCTGCAAGTCAGCTAACGACACCAGGCGAACTCCGTCGAGTTGAGGAGGGTCCAAAGCAGATCTGCCATGACTCGGCTGCGGGCGTCCCCCTTGGCGGCGGCGCCCAGGCGCTCGAGGTAGGGCTTGGCCTCGCCAGGCGTCGGGCGGCGCGTGAGCGTGATCAGGAACGCGGCGTCGACCGCCGCCATGTCGGTCGGGGCCAGGAGCGGGAGCCTCGTCACGGGCGAGAAGGGCTCGCCGTCCTTGGTGATCTCGCGCACGACCTTGCCGTTGAGGAGGTGAAGCCGTTGGAGGAGCGTCTCGTCCTGCGCCTCTTCGAGGCTCAAGTCGTCGCCGTGGCGGCGGGTGAACTCGTTTCGCTGAGTGAAGTTGGCGAAGCGCAGGAGGGGCGCGCGGTGTTGATCGTAGGGGCGGAGCGAACCGGACTGGAGGACCGCGGCGGCGAGTTGGTCTCCGCGGAGCGGCTTGAGCATTCGGAGTGCGTAGGACTCAGACGCCTCGTCCCAGTCGTAGTCGGGGCCAGCCACAGCCGGGGCGGAGTCGAGGCGATAAGCACGGGTGCTGACGATCGCCCGGACGAGGGTCTTTAAGTCGAACCCGCTCGCCACGAAGCGGTCGGCCAAGAGCTGCAGCAAGGCCGGGTCGGTAGGCAGGGTCGTGTCGAGTTCGTCGACGGGTTCGACGAGGCCAGCCCCCAACAGCCAAGACCAGAACCGGTTGACGAGGGCCTTGGCGAAGAAGGGGTTCTTGGCGTGGGTCAACCACTCGGCGAGGGCCGCGCGACGCGAGGGCTTCTCGGGGAGCAGTTCGGGCGAGAAGGGGACCTTGGGCGCGACGGTCCGGGACTTGACGCTCTTGTCGCGCTCCTTGCCGGGCACGAGCAGGACTGGTTGACCAAAGGGTGCCTTGATCACGAGCTTGGTGTCGCTGTCGACTTCGGCAGCGTCGGCGTGGGCCGCGTCCTGAGGAGCCTCGGCGGGGCTCATGGTCATGCCCAGCACGGTCTCGCTCGGAAGCTGAAACTCCAGTTCGCCTGTCTCGGCTTCGCGGACGCCGGCCAGGTTTTGGCGGACGCGGGCGTAGAAGCCCGCCAATCCCTCGAAGTCAGCCTGCTTCCAGCGCGTGAAGGGGTGGTCGTGGCACTGGGCGCAGTCGATTCGCAAGCCGAGGAAGGCGCGCGTGGTCCGCGCCGCCAGCTTGACCGGGTTGCTGTCCTGGCTGATCGTGAAGTTGACCGCCGGCGTATCGGTCGAGAGCCCCTCGGACTGGATCAACTCTCGGACGAGGGAGTCCCAAGGGCGGTTGCGACGAACCTGACCGGTCAGCCAGCTGACCAGCCGCCGGCGGCGGTAGATCAAGTCGCCCATTTTGGTGTCCTGACCGCCGACCGCGATCCGCGCGAGTCGTTCCGCCAGGACGCTGTCGAAGCGCTCGTCCGCGAGGGCCTGCTCGATCAGCCAGCCCTGCCGCTCGCCAGCGGGGACCGCCTCGAAGGCCCGGATCTCAGCCAGGCTGGGGGTCGTCCCGAGCAAGTCGAGCCAGAGCCGCCGCATCAGCGTCAGGCCGTCCACTTCGGGCGCAGGCTCGAGGGCCTTGGCCTTCCAAATCGTGGTCAGGTGAGAGTCGACGTGGGCGACCAGGGGGGCGGCCTGCTCGTCCGTGACGACCTTCCGCTGACCGCGATCGGGCTCGCTGAGGCTCAGAATCAAGCCGAGGGGGATAAGAAACCAGATCCAGAAGCGCATGATTCGTCCTACCAGGTCCCTGACTCGTAGGTTTCACTCTTCAAGAAAGGGGTTAGAGAGGCCATAGAAGGCCGAGAATCTAACTTGACGCCCTGCGTTATGGACATAGACTGCGGAGGCGCAGGACGCACTGCGTCATGGAGTGGCCATGCCTGAGCTACAAGAGACGGTTTCCCGCCGAAGCCCGGCCCTTATGGGGTGGGGTGTCGAAGGCGACTCGTCGGACCCCGCGCTGCCAGCGAGTTCGAGGGGCTCCTCCCCTCCTCGCGGGATTCGTGGTCCTCGCAGGATTCGTGGATCGAGCGCGCGGCTGCAGCTCCTTTCTCCTCAGGATCGGGTCTCCCCCAGCGATCGGCTTCGCCGAGTCACGACGGCTCGGCTGCTGAGCGTGTCTCCGACTCAGGTCCCGCTCTTCCCCACGAGCGCCTGCAGCACGGAAGCGGGGAGTTCGCATGACTCTACGGGGCGCTCGAGCGTGCTGCCCCTCTGCCTCCCGGCCCTGATCGGAGGACGCTACGAGGCTCGCCGCGTGATCGGCCGGGGTGGAATGGGGGCCGTCTACCTCGCGATCGATCGCAACCTCGGCTGCGAAGTCGCCCTCAAGACGGTGACCCGCACGACCGCCAACTCGGCCGAGCGATTCCGCCGCGAGGGGCTGATCGCGCTCGGGCTTGAGCACCCAGGAATCGTGCGGGCGATCGGCGGAGGGGTCCACGCCGGGACTCCCTACTTGGTCTACGAGCTCGTCCAGGGCGCCCACACCCTGTGCGAGGTCTTCCCCACGACCGATCTCGCCCGTCGGGTCGAGATCGTGCTCGAGGCGGCTCGCGGAGTTGCCTACGCGCACCAACGGGGCGTGCTCCACCGCGACATCAAGCTCGAGAACGTGCTCGTGGACCTCTCGGGGCGTGTCCGCGTGATCGACTTCGGGCTCGCGACCGCGCGCGGGCTCCCCGCGATCACCGAGGAGGGAAAAGTGATCGGGACCCCCGCCTCCATGTCCCCCGAGCAAGTCCGCGGGCGACGAGCGTGTCCGGCTTCAGACGTGTGGGGGCTGGGCGTATTGCTCTATCACGCGTTGACTCTGGAGGCGCCCTTTCGTGCTGGCTGCGTAGCCGACCTCGCGGTCGAGATCGTGAGGGCCAAACCAAAGCGCCCGCGCTCCCTCGATCCCTACCTGCCTCGCGAACTCGAGGCGGTCTGCATGCGGGCTCTCGCCTTGCGCCCACACCAGCGTTACGCCGACGGAGCAGCCTTCGTCGAGGCTCTCGAGGAGGCGCTCGGCGTTCGGCCGAACCTCTGGAATCGCGTTCGCGCGATCTTCACGCGCCCGCCGACCAAGCCCGACTGGAGCTTGCGGACTAGCCCTTAGGGGCCGTCTGCTCCTCCCCTTTAGCGCCGGGGAGCGCTAGGCGGGCTTCGAAGCGTCCTCCCGGCGTCGACTGAAGGTAAAGCGTGCCCCCGATCGCCTCGGCCGCGCGGTCCACGAGCGCCAGCCCAAGTCCGCAGTGGCGCCCCGTGTCGCTGCGCGCGTTCTCGCCTCGCCAGAACCGGCGGCGGGCGAGGTTGACTTCGGTCGGGTCGAGCTGGCTGCCCGAGTTCTCGATCGCGATCTCCACGCGACCGTCTCCGAGAGCCTCGCCTCGGATCCAGATCTGTCCACCGAGGTCGCAATACTCGACCGCGTTCTCGAGCAGGTTGCGGAGGGCCAAGGAGGCGAGGTTCGGATCGGCGTGAACCGGCAGGCTCGGGGCTAGGTTCCAGGTCACGCGGATCTCGCGCTCGCTGGCGCGGGCCTCGAGGAGCTCCCAATTGGCCAGGACCGTGTCGCTCAAGTCGAGGTCTCGGGTCTCAAGCGAGACTTCGCGTGCTTCGAGGCGGCCGATTTGGAGGAGCCGATCGACCAGGGTTCCCATTGACTCCAACTGGGTCACGACGTCGCTCAGGGCCTCTTGGTATTCGTCCACCTCGCGCGGGCGGCGCAGGAGAACCTCGAGCGTCGTGCGGAGCCCCGCGACCGGCGTCCGAAGCTCATGGGCGACTTCGCCGGAGAAGGCCCGCTCTCGCGCGAAGGCGTCGGCGAGCCGAGCCAGGAGTTCGTTGGTGCGAGCCACGAGGGGCAGCAACTCCTGGGGTGCGTCGGCGAGTTCGATCCGCTGGGAGAGGTCGGTCGGCTGGACTTTCGCGATCGCCGCCGAGAGCTCGTCGAGGGGGCGAAGCGCGAATCGGACTGCGATCACGAGACCGAACCCAGCCAAGAGCATGGTCACCAGACCGACGCCGATCAGGCGCGTCGAGAACACGGCCAAAGTGCTCTCGACGTCGTCTGCCTGGCGAGCGAGGACCAATCGGAGTCGCGGGGGCTCTGGCCCGCGCCGGGACTCGCGACGAGGTGCGAATTCGAGCGCCAGCGCGCGAACTCGGCGCCCGTCGGGCAGGACAGCCCAGCTTCCAGCGAGGGGCCGGCTCGATTCGGTCACCTCGGGGAGCGCTCCTCCGTCTAGGGAGGGCGAGCGGTAGATCACCCGCTGGCTCTGCCGAATCTCGAGGAAGGCCTCACCTCCCTGAGCGAAGGCCGGCATGCCTAGCTCGGCGAACTCGACTTCGATGTGGGTCTCGAGCCGATAGCCGATCACTCGGCGATGGGGGTGGTCGTCGTCGTCGTCG
>JAESQQ010000574.1 GCA_016765095.1 Planctomycetota bacterium
CGAGGGGGCTGGGCGGCGAGGCGCTCGCTCCGGTGGCTCAGTCCCTCTGCATCCGTTACCAGTTCCCCGTTATTCGGTCCTTCCACGTGCCGGATCCCCTTCGAGTCTCAAGGGGGCGTGACTAGAGGTGTCCTCGAGCGTCAGAAGCACTGTCGCCTTGGGTGGGTGGCAGGACCCGTAAAGAAGGTTGGTAGCTATGCACACGACGCTCAAGGGCGCAGCCCTCGGGCTTGGATTGGTCGGGGCCTCGTTGCTCATGACGCCCAAGACCTCCTACGGCTGAACCAACGTCTATAGCATTCCGGGTGAATGCCGCATGACGACGTATGGCTGCGACACCAACCCCGACGAGGAGGCGCGGGAAGAGCCCACCGAGCTTGCGCAGACCCTGATGGTCGGGAAGTGGACGTACCACTCCTACCGGAAGAGCCCCGACGGCAAGACGCTGCTCTATCACCTCAGCGACGGGATCAAGATTCAGCAGGGGGACAAGGTCGTCGAATACAAGATGCACCTGCTCCACCACAATCCGCGCGGGTTCTACTTCTCTCCCGACAGCAAGTCGGTCGCGTTTTGGGCTCCTTACGAGGAGGGCCAGGCCCACAAACGAATCGCGCTCATGGACCTGGGCTCGCTGAGCTCGAGCCCGAAGTTCAGCGTGGTCTACGTTCCGCCCAAGGGCCACGTCCCCTTCGGAATGGAGTGGGGTCCAGGCGGGAAGTCCCTGTTCGTGGTCGAGAAGACCGTCAAGGACGACACGGCCTACGCGATCCTCAAAGGGCTCGATATGCCAGGCGGGGGGAAGGGCAGGGAGCTGTTCCGAACCGCTGGCAAGATTGACTTCTTCATGCCGCCAGTCTCACGCTTCGCGGGCGGCAAGGGTCCGAGCAAGGAGCCTTACAAGATCATTTTCGGCTGCGAGAACGGGCTTTACTTGATCAACCCCAAGAACGGGAACGATCGTCAGCGCCTCTCGAGGCTCCCCGCGGTCGGGCTCCACAACATTGAGTGGAACCCAGACGAGAACAAGAACCAGATCGCGCTCTTCTTCAAGAACTCCGTCTCGGCCGCCGACGGGAGACGGTTCGAGGGCGTCTACTTGCTCGATATCGACAAGCTCAACGAGGCGACGGCCCGCGCGACCGGTCAGATCGACGAGAAGTCGTTCCTGGAGCAGATCCACCGCAGGCGTGACATTCACACGCTCTGGTTCTCCCCCAAGGGCCAGTACGTGAGCTGGGCTTCCCAGGAGTCGATCTTCTTTCGCAGGCCAGAGGACCCCGCTGAGAAGACCGCGCTGATCGAGATCCTCGACCGGGACGAGAACGCGCGGCGGATCAAGGGCGTGGCCTGGAACGAGGACGAGTCCAAGATCGCGTTCGCGGCAGACAGCCAAGTCTGGGTCTATGACTTTGATCCGCCCGAGAAGCTGCTCAAGAAGCAGGACGCGAAGGTCAAGAAGGCCTACGAGGAGGCCGTCGCGCTCGCCAAAAAGGAGGGCAACGAGCCTCCTCCCGAGCCCGAGCCGGATCCAGTCGACGCCTCGATCGAAGCGGTCACGGGCAAGCGTCCCTATCGCTACATGATCAAGGAGTTCGCCCGGGGCTTCACGGCGGAGCCGCAGTGGATCGGCGAGCGCGTGGTCCTGAGTCTGTTCGAGGAGGCGAGGGAGCCTTTGAAGATGCTCTGCAGGACCCCGGCCTTCCCCGCGTTCGAGCCCAAAGTGATGCTCGGTGGCTCAATGACTCCTCCTCTGCGAGCTGCCCTCGCCCAGGCCACGCCCGCCTCCACGCCCGTCTCCGACCCGCTCCCAGCCGGGGTTCGTGGGGAACTAACGCTCCCCCAAGCGCCCTTCATGTGGCTCTTTGGCCTGGCTGCGGTCTCCTGGTTCGCCCTGATCTTCTGGGTGGTCGGCGCAGGCGGCCTCGAGACGCCAGCTAAGGACGGAAGGTAAAGGCCAAGAGCGTCTGCCTCGGCCCCTCGCCGGCCCAAGTAAGGCGGCAAAGCGTCCCGGTCACCCCGGGACGTTTTGTTACGCCTCGCTGACGGGGAATTTGAGTTTGGAGCGCTACAATCTCCCCATGTCCGTCTCTCTGAGGTTCCTGACGCTCTTCTGGGTCCTGATCGTGGGTGTGCCCTTGGGCCCAGCCTTCGCAGACAAGAAGAAGCGGAAGGGCAGTCCGATCAAGGACGCCAAGAAGCTGGCCAAGCGTCAGCTCGTCGCGGAGAAAAAGCTCGTCAAGGAGCACTTGAGGTTCGCGAAGAAGTTCGACAAGGCCAAGGCCAAGTGGGAGCTCTGGTTCGAGGTCAAGCTCGCGCTGCGCCTCGATCCAAAGCACAAGCGCGCCCAGCGGCTGCTCCCCGAGTTCCAGCCTGCCTTGCCCGACAAAGTCCACCCAGGGTTCACGCTGGCCCGCAAGACGCTCAAGGCCATGGCTCATGACGAGCTCGGGGCTGTCCTCGATCGTGGTCAGCGAGGGGGGCTGAGCGGCGAGGCGCTCGCTCCGGTGGCTCAGTCCCTCCTCCGCTACGACGCTGACTTTGCGCCGGCTCGGACCGCGCTCGGTTTCAAGGGCCGCAAGGGCAGTTGGCTGCGCGACTCGGAACTCACGACTCAGGCCCGCTACGCCAAGGCGTTTGCGACGGTCCCCGCCCCCAAGCTCCTCGAGACTTCGCCCTTTCCCAAGCTCGAGGCGGCGCTCGGTCTCAAGCTGATCGTGGTCCGGGGGGCTCACTGCTTTGCGGCGGGGGTCTCGGGCAGCACGACTCAGGCCGAATTGGAGACCCTCGCTAAGTCCGCCGAGGTCGCTTACGCAGCGATGCACGCCGACTTGCTTGGTCAGCCCAACAGCGTGTTCGGCAGCAAACGTCAGGCGACGGGCGTCAAGCTCAAGCCGTGGCGGGCGCCGCTCTATCTCATGCTGGACGGGAAGAAGCAGCACCAGATCTACCTCGACAAGGTCGTCAGCAACGAGGAGCTCAAGCTGGTCGGGCGCTCGCTGACCTTCGTCTCGACGTGGTGGAGGGCGGAGAAGATCTTGGTCAGCGACAGTCGCGCGCGCGGGAAGTACCTGCGCGAGTGGCCGTCCCAGCACATGGCAGGTCAAGTGATCGTGCAGCGCTTTGGGGGTCGCCGGCCGACCTACCTCCTCCAGGGGCTGACCCGCTACTACTCAGCGCACGTCTCGCGGGAGGCGCGGATTCGCGCCGTGCCCATGGGGAGTCGGAGTCGGGACAAGAACCGAATGCGCGCCGGGGACTACGCCCAACTGCGGGGCTTGGCGCGCTGGGCGCTCGATTCGTTCAAGGTCGATCCGCCGGCCAAGCTTGGGCTTTACAAGACCCTCAACGCCATGAACCGAGCCGACAACGCGGTCGCGACCGCGTTTATCGACTTCCTCCTCGCCCGCCACAGGGGCGCTTTGATCAAGCTCCTCCAAGTGGCCGACGAGAAGAAGCGATCGGTCGAGGAGTCCTACGCCGAGGCCTTTCCTGGCTTGACGACCGAGGCCCTCGACGAGGCCTTCGCGGCTTGGTTCCTAGAGAACTACTAGTGGCTCGCGCCAGAAATACCGGTGCACCCCAGCCGAAGAACCGGGCACGGGCCCGTGCCCGACTTTCTCATGTACCGGAACTTCTGACGGGCTGCACTAGCCGCTTCGAGTCCGTTAGGGATCACCCGCGCGGAGGGCTTCGAAGATCTCGCGCGTTAACGCCTCCGTGGTGAAGACGTTCCGGCCCTCCTGGGAGGTGAAGTAGACCCGCTCGCCGTCTTGCTCGATCACGAACCAGTGGCTCGCGCCGTTGGGCCAGAAGTTCTGCCCCTTCCACTCGAGGGTCGCGTCCTCGGTGTGGAAGCGGCGCTCGATCGTCCCTCCAGCGGTTCGAGTTGTGAGCGTGATCCCCTCCCCGCCTACGGAGAGGGCACCGGTGGCCTCATAGGCGACCATTTTCCACCAGCTCTTAAAGCGCTTCTCCGAGCTGTAGCGCACGGGGAAAGATCGGGTGCCTATCTCCTGGGCCTGTTCAGACGCCTCCCGGGTGGCGTGCTTGTCCAGCTTGCGCAGCCGAGTTGTTTGGTAAGCCAGTGCGGTGGGAGCTGCGATCATGAGCAGGATGCCGAGGACCGTGTAGACGACGGGGCCCCCCAACCCGGCTTGCCCGAACGTGAGCAGGGTGATCCCCAGTACGGTCGCGAGCGTGGCGAGGATTCCCAACAACACTGCGAGGCGTGGTTTCACACGGGTCGCATGCGCTTCGGGCGTCGCGCCGAGGTCTTCGGCTGCGGCCTTTTCGCGGAGTCCTCGGGTTTGGCGCTTGGCTGGCACGGGCGCCAGGCGCTGCTCTCCGCCGCAGGAGCCGCAGGCGCCCGACTCGCCCCAGCAGGGGTCGTGGTGGCGAGCGAAGCAGCGCGCGCACGCGATCCAGACGTCTGAGTCGACGTGAATGTCGTCGTGACAAAAGGGGCAGCGGTTGGTGAGCACGCGCACGTCGTCCCGCTCTACTGGGGGCGCGTCCTCGTGGCGCGGTGGGGGCTTCTTGAAGGCTTGTCCGCCGCTCGACTCCATGCCCCATGATAGGCGCGAAGCCGATCGGAGTCGCGGAATGCCTGGGGCGGCCTTCCGCGCCAAGGTTTCGAGGCAACTCGCTTGGGTCGAGCGCCTGAGGAAAGAGTTACCCTACCGACGTGCGAACTCTCTCCTCCGTACGCAATGAGTTGATCGTCGGTTGGTTCATTCTGATCGCGTTCTTGATCGGTGGCATGAGCCTCGTCTTGCGACCGCGGACTCAGGACTTGATCGCGACGCACACCCTTCACTTCGAGTTGGTGGAGGGCCAAGGCCTCGAGCCTGGGCTCCCAGTCATGGTCCACGGGATTCGGATCGGGGAGCTAGACGAAGTCGAGTTGACGCCGAAGAACCGAGTCGCGGCCTCGTTCCACGTCCTCCCTCGGTATGTGAAGAACATTCGCGCCGACGCCACGATCGTGCTCGTCCCGCCCCCCTTCCTCGGGAAGCCGACGGTCGAGGTCTTGCCGGGAACGAGCAAGGTGCCCTCCAGGCGGGGGCAGGTGCTGCCCGCGCGCGTCCAGCTCGGGCTCCTGGACGAGGTTAAGGGCGACGTGAAGGGGGTCGTGGCTCAGGTCACGAGCTTGACGGCGGTCGCGACCGAGACCCTGACCGAGCTGAACAAGATCCTCCGCCGAATCGAGGCCGGAGAGGGTGTCGCCGGCCAGCTCGTCTCGGACCAAGGCTTGGCTGAGGACGCGCGCGAGACCATGGCCAGCGTGCGGCGAGCCGCCCACCGAATCGAGACTCAAGGGATCGACCAGGCCCTCAAGACCCTCGAGACGACTCAAGAGCTCGTTGACGGGTTGGCCGCCAAGGACGGTCGCCTCCAGAGCCTCCTCAAGGGGCTCGACGAAGCGGTCGTCGATCTCCGCGCGGCGCTGAAGGGTGCCCACGTCGAGGAGACGATCGCGACCCTCCGACGGACGGCGGACAGCTTCGCGAAGACCGCCGAGCAGCTCGGTCAGGCCACGAGCGAGGCGCGCCCGATCAGCAAGGACCTCCGCGAAGCGATGCGCGCCATGCGCGACGCCAGCAAGGCCTTTCGTGTTCTCTCGGACGAGCTGGCTCGCCAGCCCAACAGCGTGATCTGGGGGAGGGACCCCGTCCCGAGCCCAGGCATTCGACGGTAGGGGAGCGCGCCATGTGGGTGATCGGTCCCTACGAGGTTGTTTGGGTCACGACCGCGCTCGTGTTCTTGATCCTGGCGCCTCCCCTGATGGGGGGGATCCTGGTCTGGGTCCGCAAGCGGCGTCAAAAGCGGAAAGAGGCCAAGGCCGAGGCCACGAGAGAGCGCGAGCGCGACGCAAAGAACCGGGCCAAGTCTTAGCTAGGGTCCCTCGACGGTCCCGAGGCTCGCGCTCAGGAACTCGATCAGCGCGACGCGGGCCGCGTGCGATTTGCGCCCAAAGCCTGCGTGTTCCTTGGGGGCGCCGGTCTCGGGCCAGGTCTGGAGCGTCACACGCTCCGGCGCTTGGTAGCGAGACTTCAGGGCTTGCACGAAGCGAGTGATCCCCACCAGCGGGCAGACTTCGTCCCGCTCGGAGTGAAGCGCCAGGAAGGGGAGCTCCGCCTGCCAGCCGGCGAGGTGCCGTGCCGGATCGAAGGGTTCGAGTTGGGAGGCTGGGAAGCGACCACCGCCGGCGGCTTGGAAGTCGCCGCAGCTCGACTCGACCACGGCGCAGCGGAAGGGGTGGCTGTCACAGAGCCGGCGGAGCGCGATCATGCCGCCCGCAGACATACCGCCGAGCGCCAACCGCTCTCGATCGATCAGGGGCGCCCAGTCCGACGCCCAGAGCGAGGCCAGGACCTCGTCGAGCTCTGCGACCCCAGCCGCCAAGAGTTGGGGGAGCGCGTCTGGGGCTTGAAGCGCCGGGTCGAGTCGCTCGCCGTGGCCGGGGAGGTCGATCGCGAGGCAGGCGAAGCCCGCCCGCGTCAGCCGGAGAAAGCGGGCGCTGTCGATCTCCTTGCGGACCGTTCGGCCGTGAAGCCAGAGGAGGAGGGGCGCCGCTCGAGGGGCCGAACTGACCGGCTCAGGGTGGCAGAGGAGGGCCGGCGCCGCTCCGAGTTTGCCGACGCGAACCCGCTCGCGAAGGGTGGAGGGGAAGCCTTGAAGGAGGTCGGAGCTCATGAAGAGGAGCCTACGCGGGCCGGCTCCGATCGTGGTTCTCGAGGGTGGCTTTGGGGCTCGCGTTCGCGCTGAACGGTCCCAGGGGCCCGTGATACGGTGCGGCCATGAGCGATCCTGAGGACGGCGCCAACCGGGTAGAGCTGGTCAGTCACTTCGTCCGCCACAAGAACGCGATGGTGGCCCGCGGCGACTTCGGCCCGCTCTTTGAGGATCACTACCTCCACTTGATGCAGTCTGGCCAGCCGCGGCTGAACCCCGCGCAGGACACCCAGCTCAAGGACGCCTTGGCTGGGCTCGTGCTCCACCTGATGAGCAACCCGCGCGACTTCACGACGGCTTGGACGCTCAACTTCAACGAACCGCCCATGAACCTGTTCGTGACTGGCGACAGCGAGGAGGGGAGAGTCGTCGGGCGAGTGTTCACCAAGGACGTCAAGGTCCACCCGCGCCCACTCTTCTACAGCCAGACGAGTCGGCCTCGAGGCAAGGATCGCCAGAGCACCGTCGAGTTCGCTGGCGGCGATCTGTTCAGCGCCGTCGAGCAGTACTACGCCACCAGCGAGCAGTTCCCAGCTCGCCTGTTCCACCTCGAAGGGGACAAGGCGGCCATGGTCACGGCCCACCCCGACGCCGACTTGGAGTGGTTCGCTCAGCTGACCGCCGAGAAAGTCGCGCAATTGGACGAGAGCGAGGAGCTTGGGTTCCTCGAGCGGCGCTCCTATCACTTCGCTTGCGGGTGTCGCTTGATCACGATCGTGCGGGTCCTCGTGAACACGTTTGGTCGCGACCCCGAGAAAGTCTTCGCGGGCCAGGACACGCTTCAGATCAGTTGCCCTCGCTGCGCGGGGACCTTCGAGCTGACGACGACCCTGTTCGCCGAGGCTCTGATCCTCCTCGACGGGGCGAAGGCCGACGAGAAGTAGGGCCGACGAGAAGTAGGGCCGACTGGGGAGTTCGCAGCAACCCGCTACGAACGGCGCCAGCCGAGGAAGCTCAGGAGGCGCGACGTCCCTGAGCGCTCGCTCAGCCGAGGCAAGACGGCGGTCAGGACTTCGTCGATCTCTTCGCCCGTGGGTCGCTTCTTGGGGCTCTTGTCGAGGAGCTGATCGACGAGTTCGAGGAGCTCCTTGGGTTGCCCCTTGAGCGCGCTGTTGGCCTTCACGAGCGGGAGCGGGTCTTCGATCATGTGGCAGGTCATGAAGCCGCTGGAGGTCTCCGACTCGAAGGGGAGGCGCCCCGAGAGCATGTGGTAGAGCACGACGCCCATGGAGTAGAGGTCGCTCGCGGGGCCGAGGTTCTCGCCAGCGGCTTGCTCGGGTGACATGTATTCGGGCGTTCCCGTCACGCCGCCTTCCATTGTCTTGAACACCTGATCTTCGAAGCCGTCGAGTTCCTTGATCACTGCGATCCCGAAGTCCATCAGGCGGGCCTGAGTCAGCTCGCCGTCGATGAGGATGTTGGCGGGCTTCACGTCGCGGTGAATCACGCCGGCCTCGTGCGCGGCGTTTAGGCACTGGAAGACTTGCAGGGCGAGGCGGACCGAGGCCGCCGGGGAGAGTTTACCCACCTCGTCGAGGAGCTGTTCGAGGTCGTTCCCGTCGAAGAACTCCATGGCGAGGTAGTGATAGCCGCCCTCGGTCTTGCCGGCGTCGTAGACGTCGAGGGCGCCTGGGTGGCTGAAGAATCCGTTCGCGAGGATCTCGCGCTTGAAGCGCCCCTTGGCCTCGCGGTCTGCGTCGGGGGGGAGGAGCTTGATCGCGACGGGGCGCTCTGGTTCCTCTTGGCGATCGGCGAGGTAGACGACTCCCATTGCCCCGGCTCCGATCCGGCCCAGGATTCGGTGGTTCGCGAGCTGCTTGCCGGTTCGCGGATCGGACATGTCGACGCGGGCCGGAATGCGGAACGCAGGCCCGGGGAGCGATTCGTCCGCGTCGGAGAGCGTCCCACGGAGGATCTCTCGCACGTCAGCCTTGGGTGGCATGACTGGGCGGGTGCTTGGATCGTGTCGGATCACGCCCGAGGTCAGGACGCTGTGCTGGGCGCCGAGCGGCTGATTCTGGGCCGGGGCGCGGTGAGCGGCGAGGTGGGCTGCGACTTGATTCGCCATGTCTCGGTCAAAGGCCAGCCGGGCCTGAAAGCGGAGCTGTTGCTCGCGCTGGGGGGGGAGGATCCGATGGTTGCACACGGCCTCCCCTGTCTCGTCGACTCCCGCTTCATAGCCGACTTGCTGCCGGAGCCGGGCCAGGGTGTTGCTGTCGACTCCAGCAACTCCGAGGAGGTGGAGGTAAAGAGAGAGGTGTCGCTCTCGTTTGTGCGCTTCGACTTGGTGGTGCACGTACTGCGCCTGATCGAGGGTCAGGACGTTGGCACCGACGAGGTCTGCGAGGAGGGCTCGGTTGCCTGGGGAGTCGCTAAGGACCTGGAGTCCGTGCATGAGCCGATCCCGTTGATCTGGGAGCTGCTGGAACACGATTCGGGCGGCCATTAAGTCTTCGAAGCGAATCACGCGAATTCCAGTATGACCGAGGGGCCCGTCGGCTGCGAGTGACCGGCTCATGTGCGTGCCGACTCCGCGTCGGGGAGTCTCGGGTGAAATGACTATGAAAGGGGGCGGCGAGCTAACTCTTTAGACCGTGGGGAGGTCGCGATGGCACGAGGTTCGCCCAGAGGGAGTTCAGAGGTGATCGAGACCCCACCTCCCAAAGGACCTCCCGCATGATCCGAGCGACGACCCTCTCTGCTCCCTTGGTGCTTCTTCTTGCCACCCTAGCTTGTGCGCAGGGGACGAACGACATGGGCCCGACCACGGGCACAGGTACCGGGGGTGGCCCCGCTACGGGGGCGCCTGCCCAGAGCAGTCTCGACTTGCCGTTGGCGCCGCCCTCGGCTCCGGTGACCCCTCCAGCCCAAGTGCCTGAGGAGGACGACGACGACGACGACCCGCGCGACACGCCTCCCCCCACGATCTACGGCGAGGAGATCGATACCGAGAGCGACACGATCTATTACGTGATCGATATCAGCTACTCCATGATGACCGATCGTCAGTCCTACACGACGATCGACCAGACCATTGGGAGTGGCCCTCGGATCGATCGCGCCAAGGCTGAGCTGATCAAGTCCGTCCGCGGCCTCTCGGACAACTTCAGCTTCAACGTGATCGCCTACGACTGTTCGACGACCTCCTGGCAGAGCGCCATGCAGGAGGCGACCGACGGGAACAAGAACTCGGCGATCGCCTGGGTGACTGCGCTCCGTCCGCGAGGGGCGACGGGGACCGGTCCGGCGGCGGCGCTCGCGCTCGCCGAGAAGGACAACATGGCGGTCGTCCTCCTGACGGACGGTTCGCCCAACTGCGGCGCGTCCGGGACCGCAGGCCACCGCGCCATGATCGCGACCGCGAACACCCAAGGTGCCTCGATTAACGTGTTCGGGATTGCCGCCACGGGACGATATCGCGCCTTCTGTCAAGCCGTCGCCGCTGATAGCGGGGGGAGCTACTTCGACGTCCCCTAGGGACGAACCGGGTTCGGCCGCGGTGCAGCGGCCTGGGTGAATACACATACTCTTGTCTGTTGTTGCTTGAAGAGGAGCCGGCTCGTGCCGGCTCTTCTTTCTTTGGTTCTGACGCACGGGCGACGTCTTGACAGCCGTGCCCGTGCCCAGCGAAGCGGTGCCCGTGCCCGAACTTTGCGCCGTGCTCGTGCTCGTCCGTGCTCGTGAAGAAAGCGGTTGAGGACGGGGAGTAGGTCCCTCGGGGCGGGCGGGGGTAAACCCCGCCCTTACGCAAGCGTGTCGTGAGCCGCCCAGGAGGGGCACTCGACCCCCTCCAAGGGCGCCCGTGCGATCTGTAGGGTGCGGGGTTTACCCCCGCCCGACGTCTGTCTCGGCGAGACAGACTGGCTCTCATTTGAGATTTGATACGTCAGGAGCTGTACCCCGCACCCTAC
>JAESQQ010000053.1 GCA_016765095.1 Planctomycetota bacterium
GCACGGTGACGTTGTCATCGGTGCCGGAGGGGTTGCCGGAGTTGACCGAGGCGTCGTAGTTGCGGATGGCCGCGGTCGTGCGGCCAGCGTCGTCGCGTTCGGTGCGGCGCACGAGGGCCTTGGGGTCCGTGACCTCTTCCACGCCGCCGTCGATGCCGTAGCTGTTCGTGGAGCGTAGGGCGGTGTCGGATCGCGCGGGGACCGTCATACCGTCCCGGTCGAAGTCGCTGCCGCCGTAGGTCCCAAAGCGCACGGTGTCCACCACGCGGTCCAGGGTGTCGTACCACATGGCAGTGATCTGGGCCCGGCCTTCGACATTCGCAGCGGTGAGCTTGAGGGCGTCGGCGTCCGCGTCCGTGTCCAGCTCGCCTGTCGTCTCGCCGGTGTCCTTGTCGTCGTGATGGCGATCGATGTTGACGCGCATCAAGACCAAGCCGCTCGCGGGGTCGTAGGCGGTCTGGCTCTCCTGGAGCACAATGTCGCCGGTCACGCCGTCGGCGTCTGCGTAGGCCGTGTCGTCATCCACCGCGAGGGTGAAGCGGTGCGTGGATCGGCCGAGGCCTCAGCGAGAACCACTGGGAATCGACCAACCCGTGATCTCGAAAGGACTTACAGCCATCAGCGGGGCTGGATACGGGGCAATTTCGTCACAAAACATCACCATGCATGCCGTACATTACGCCAAAAGATCAACAAATGAGCTATGGTTTGACGACAGAAACACCATCATGACAGCCCACACCTCACTCTTCGCTCAACTCAACGACCGCCGATCTCGCTTGGGCATCTCCAAAGCCCAGCTCTCGCGGCGCAGTGGAGTTGCCGTCCACACGGTTCATCGGCTCCTCTCTGGCGGAGAGACGCGCCCGAAGATGGACACGCTCTCGGCCCTGGCCGTTGCCCTGGGCGTTGAGGTTCGCCTGGCGGATCGGGCGGTGATGCATGAGACCACCAAAGTCTCCGCGTTCCGAGCAAAGCAGGCGAAAGCAAAGGCGGCGTACCTCGCCAAGCTTGTCCAGGGCACCATGGCCCTCGAGGCAGAAGCCGTGGACGCCGAGGTTCTTCAGGAGATCGAAGAGGCGAACGTACACGCTCTCCTTTCCGGCCCCTCCAGAAGGCTCTGGGGAGACTAGTCATGCCCGAGTGGGAGTCCATCGAAGGGGAGACCCCCATTGATCCGTCCGGCTTGAAGCAGCCAGGGCTGGTCACCAATCGGCGAGACCTGGCCGCCACCGAGGCTCCAAACATCAGCAAGGCGTTCTTGAAGTACCTGGCATCGAAACCGAGCAGGCGATCCGCCTGTTTCGACTACGCGTGGTTCCTCCAGCTACACCGGGAGATGTTCGGCAATGTCTGGCATTGGGCTGGCTCTCCACGGAAGCACGATCTGAATCTCGGGATCTCCCACTTCCAAATCCCCGACCAAACCTCCGCGCTCGCCTCGGATCTCCTGAGTTGGACGGGATTCGGGCACCCTCTCCTCGATCAGGCGGTTTGGCTTCACCACCGGGCTGCCTACATCCACCCCTTTGAAAACGGCAACGGCCGCTGGGCCCGATTGCTCTCCAACATCTGGCTCAAGGTCAACGGCGAAAGAGTGGTCGCGTGGCCGGACAACTTGCTCGGAGAGTCCAGCGAGATTCGAGGCGAATACCTCGCTTCGATCCGGCAGGCCGACGGGGGGGACTTCTCGGCATTTGGTGAATTGCACCGGAGGTTCCAGGACGTCTGAGTTCGAGTCTTGCTCGGACCCCGAAGAACGAGTTCTACGAGCCAAGAGAACAGCATGCGGCCCCGGGTGCCCTGCCACATGGCGGTGATCTGGGCCCGGCCTTCGACGTTTGCGGCGGTGAGCATGAGTGCGGGGCCTTCGGGCCCGTTTGAAGCAGGACCCTGCCGCGCACGTCGTGGTCGTAGGTCGTCACGCGCTGGCCGGTGGTGCCGTTCTCGACGTAGGCCGTGCGCTTGGTGAGCAAGCTGTTTCCGCCGCCCGCGCGCCCCAGCCCGACTCGCCCGGAAAGATCGCTTTACTTGGCGCCCCCGCTATTCAGGAATCCTTTCCTAACCATGCCCAGTCCCCGAGAAACCGGCCGCTACGAGGTCATCACAACGGCAGGCGAGTCCGCGCGCGCGTTCCTGCCCCATGCGCTGCCTCCCGCAAATCCGCCCCTGCTTCTGGAGGGCGAGCTCGCCTCGACCCACGCGTCGGCGCTCGCCGCCTTGACGCACCTGGAACTCGCCAGCTCGATGGTGCCGCCCGGCGACTGGTTCGTCCACGGCTTCGTCCGCAAGGAGGCCGTGCTGTCCTCCCAGATCGAGGGCACGCAATCCACCCTGCTGGACTTGCTCGCGTTTGAGGCAAGCGGTGAGGCACTCGCCAACCCCGACCTCGAGGAGGTCTGCAACTACCTTGACGCCCTGGCCTTCGCTCGCGAGGAGTTGCGCCGCGACTACGGCCTGCCGCTCTCGACACGCCTCCTGAACGGAGTCCACCGCAGGCTCATGAACGGAGTCCGTGGCGCGGACAAGCAGCCCGGTGAACTCCGTCGCAGCCAGAACTGGATCGGCGGAACGCGCCCGGGCAACGCCATCTACGTCCCACCGCCGCCGACGGCGCTGCCCGGGATGCTCTCCGATCTGGAGCGCTATTTGCACGCGCCGGACACGCTCCCCCCGCTCGTGCGCATCGCCTTGGTCCACGTTCAATTCGAGAGCCTGCACCCCTACCTCGACGGCAACGGCCGCACGGGCAGGCTTCTCATCGCGCTGTTGCTCGAAGCCTGGGGCCTGCTCAGCCAGCCACTCCTGTTCCTCAGCGTCTACCTCTTGCGCCACCGCTCCGAGTACTACAAAAGGCTCGGCGCAGTTCGCGATGGCGACTGGGAGGGTTGGGTGTCGTTCTTCCTGGAGGGCGTCGCGACAACGGCCGACGAGGCGGTCAGCACAGCGCGCGCCCTGTTTGCCCAGGTGAGCCAGGATCGCACCAGCGTGCTCGCGGCCAAGACGACTTCGGTCATGGGTTTGCGCTTGTTGGAACAGCTCCCCCGGCGCCCCATTCTCACGGCCCAGCACGCCATGCAAGCCCTCGACACGACGATGCCCACGGCGCTCAAGAGCATCGATCTCCTGGAGTCTCTGGGCATCCTGCGAGAGAGCACTGGCCGGCAGCGGGATCGGGAGTATCGCTACGACGCTTACTTGCGGGTCCTCGGGGCGCAGGGGGCGGCACCGTTGGAAGGGGTGTTGTAGTCGGAGCGTCCGACGCAGTTCGCGGCACCACAGGAAGGGATCTTCCGGGCATGACAGGCCAGCGCGGCCTTCCATCCACTTGCGGAGAATAACGCCCCCTTTCTACGCACATTCTGCGGAGTTTAGGGCGACAATCCACTCCCGAGGGACCGAGCAGCACCCCGGCCCCAACGTCCCTCCGATGCAATTCATCCACGAACTCCCCGACTGGCCCAAGCTGCGCTGGAACAGCGAGGCTCTCGCGACCCCCCTCGCGGCGGTGCGCCATGAACAGGGCAAGCACCTCGGCAAGATGCAGGCGCTTGGCTTCCCGCTGCAATCGGAAGCCAACCTCGAAGTCCTGACGACCGAGTTGGTCAAGTCCTGGGCCATCGAAGGGGAGACGCTGGCGTCCGACGAAGTTCGCTCTTCAATCGCGAGCAAACTCGGTCTCGACATCGCCGGCCTCCCCGCCGCCAGCCAAGAGATTGAGGGCATTGTGGAGTTGATGCTCGACGCCACGACGCGGTTTGATTCGCCCCTCACGCCGGAGCGCTTGTACTCCTGGCACGCAGCGCTCTTTCCGACAGGCCGCAGCAGACCGGGCCGCATCACCGTCGGCGCATGGCGCCCCGAGGAAGCGGGCCCGATGCGCGTTGTCTCCGGTCACCTGGGGCGCGAAATCGTGCACTTCGAGGCACCGCAAGCCGCCCGCCTCGCCAAGGAGATGACGGCCTTTCTCGACTGGTTCAACAACGGCCCCGCCCTCGACCCGGTTCTGAAAGCGGGCATCGCGCATCTCTGGTTCGTCACCGTGCACCCCTTCGAGGATGGCAATGGCCGCATCGCACGGGCCATTGGGGAATTGGCCCTTGCTCGAGCAGACAAAACGCCCCAGCGCTTCTACAGCCTATCTTCTCAAATTGCTGCTGAGCGCCGACAGTACTACCTGGAGCTGGAGGCCGCTCAACGCGGAGAGCTCGACATCACGGACTGGCTGACCTGGTTTCTTCAATGCCTCGATGGAGCTATAGCGAGCGCGGACAAGACTCTCGCTCACGTGTTCCACAAAGCGAAGCTATGGCAAGTGCTAAATCGTCGCCCCGTCAATGACCGGCAGCGAGTGGTGATCAACCGGCTCCTGAACAACTTCAAGGGTTTCCTCTCGACAAGCAAGTACGCCAAGCTCGCCCACTGTTCCCAGGACACCGCAGCGAGGGACATGCGAGAGTTGCTGGAACGCGGCGTGCTCGTCAAGAACCCGGGCGGCGGGCGAAGCACGAGCTACTCTCTGGCTGAGCCAGACTCCCTCCCCGGCTGAGGCTGGTCTGCGCTTCTGTGGGTTGCGAAGGGGCGCCCCGGGCAGCGCGCGTCCGCGGGAATAGGGGTACTTTCATGGCGAGAATCCCCCCCCCCTCGCGGACCGAGTCCCCCC
>JAESQQ010000575.1 GCA_016765095.1 Planctomycetota bacterium
CGGGCTGAGCGCTGGCGGGCGCGAGGGTCAAGACCGCAGGGACCGTCAGACCCGCCAGCCCGTCGAGGGGGCCTCCGGGCTCGAGCAGGAGCGGGGTCAGGGCGGGCACGGTTCGATCGATGGTGTGACCGAGCTCTCGCAAGGCGGTGAGGCCGAAGCCTCGCGAGCCCGTCTTGGGAAGGCTCTTGCCGCCGGTGGCCAGGACGAGCCGGCGCGCGCTCCAGTGACTCCCGTCGGAGAGGGACGCTCGCCAGCGCTCGCCAGCGTTCGAGGGGGGACGAAGGGCGGTGACTTCAGCCGGCGCGATCAAGTCGATCCCCGTCCGCTTGACCTCTGCGAGGAGCAGCCCGAGGACGTCGCGAGCTTTGTTGGTCACGGGGAACACTTTCCCGAGCGGCTCTTCGTACTGCGCGAGCCCACGGGATCGGAAGAAGGCCTGGACGGCTTCGCTTGGGAGGCCGCGCAGGAGGCTGCGGAGCGCCTTGGGCGAGTCGGTCAGGTAGTCCTGCTCGTCTGTGGCGGCGTTGGTCAGGTTGCAGCGTCCGCCGCCCGAGATCAGGATCTTGAGGCCGAGCCGAGTCTCGTTGTTGAGGAGCACCACGTCGGGGGCGTCGGCGGGGGGCTCCAGGACGCCGCCCTTGGCGTCGAGCGCACCGCGCGCGGCGAGGCCCGCGAACAACCCCGCTGCGCCGGCGCCGACCACCAGGACGTCGCAGGTCCGCAGGTCGCGATCTGGGCGCGCGATTGAAGAGGCGGGGGAAGCCAGGGGGCACTCGGGAGCGTAGGGGGTGAGGATCGGGGCCAGAGGTCGAGAGGAGCGAGAGGATAGCCGGTCCACTCGGGCGCTCCTTAGGTCTGGGTCGGGCGGTGGGTTGTCGAGGGCGTGCGATACTCTCCCCCGCGCGAGGGCGGGCTCCAGACGGCCCCCGGCGTGGAGGCTCCAATGCGTGCTCAACTCTCCTCACTCGTGATCTGCGCGGCCTCGCTCCTCGTCTGCGGACCCGCCCAGGCCGACGGCGAGGGGCCACTGGGAGCCGTGCTCCAAGACGCCCGCGCGTCGGGCGCGCTCGAGCGGGCTGGGGGGACCGCCTACTACGAGGGAGGGGCGCGCGGGCGGACCTTGGTCGTCCAGCACACTCTGCGGGTCTCTAAGCAGGGGATCGAGTCTGTGTTCCTCGAGCACTTCAAGTCTGGCGACTCGCTGCGCACGAGCTACCGAATGGACTTCAGCGGTCGCCTCCTGCAGGTGGTCGCCGCCAAGACGACCGCCAAGAGTCACCCCAAACCGATCAGCGTTAAGAAATTCAAGGTCAAGGACGGCGAGCTCGTGCTCGAAGGCAAGGACAAGGGGGTCGCTCTCCCCGAGAACGCGGCCGCGATGCCGCTCATGATGTTCGTGCTGCCGGCTTTGTTCGAGCACCTCCCCGAGTCCATTGAGTTGACGCCGGTGTTTGGGAACAAGGTCCTCGGGGCGAACTTCACGCTTCGTCGTGGGACGGCCAAGAACGAAGAGATTGCCGTCCAGTTGATGGCGCCCGACGGCGGCCTGATCACGAAAGTCGTCGTGAGCGTCTCCAAAGCGACGCGCGGCAAGATCCTTCGGATCGTGGCCGGCGACGGCGAGAAGATCCTGCCCTTGAGTGCCAAGGAGGCCCAGCGCCAGCTCGCGGAGCTCCGCTCCAAGAAGGGGGCGGAGGGCGCGTCCTCCGCCGGCTTCGCGACCCCGCGAGCCGCCGTGGAGTCCTTCGTCGCGGCCTGTGCGGCGGGCGACCTCAAGGCGGTCGGGGCTTGCTTCTCGGCCAAAGCCCCTGGCGAGTTCAAGACCTTGCGGGACGGATCGGTCCCTCCCGGAGACTTCAAGCAGCTCTGCGACTTGTTCGAGGGGGCCGTGATCGGCGAGGCGAAGATCCGCGGGGAGCGCGCGAAGGTCCCGGTCGCGCTCAAGAGCCGCAAGGAGTCCTTGAGCCTCGTCAAGGAGGCTCAAGGCTGGAGGATCTTGGACTTCTAGCCGCGCTCAGCCGTCGCGACCAGACGCGGGTGGAAGTGGCTCGGGATCGCGTCCAGGCTTGGGGTCTCGAGGTAGTAGATCCCCTTGAGGACGCCGAACCACGCTTTCTTGAGCGCTCGATACGCGATCGTCTTGGGGCTCCAGCGAAACTCAAACTTCGGACCGTAGAACTGCACACCCGCTCCGCCCGAGGCCTCAAGGACGTAGCGCAGGCTCGACTCGGTGAACGCGGTTCGGTGGGTGAAGTCGCCGTAGCGGAGGTAGACGCCGGTGAAGCTGACGGCGTGCGGGACCGAGACCACGAGTCGTCCGCCAGGCGCGAGCGCGCCCAGGAGCGCCTCGACGGTCGGGAGCGTCTCCTCGTGGGCGAGGTGCTCGACGACGTCCTTGGCGAGGATCAAGTCGTAGCGGCCGGCTTGCGTGGCGAGCCAGGCGCGAGGGTCGTTCGAGACGTGCGCCTTGTCGACGCGCTCGGCGAGGCTCGCGCTCAACTCGACGCGAGTGTCGAACGACTCCACGGCGCGGAATCCGCTCGCGCGCAGATAGTCGACGCCGGCCCCGAGCCCGGCCCCAAAGTCGAGGGCTCGTGCTCGCTGGCTGGGGAGGGTCGCGTCGAACCAGACCGCGTAGCCCTCGTGGCTGCGCGCGGCGTCCCCTCGGTTGGAGTGGAGGTGGCGGTGGTAGGCGCCCTCCTCGCTCACTTGCTGCGGGCGCGCCCGACCGCTTCCTTCCAGCCCGCGTAGAGCTGCTCTCGCTCCTCGACGCCCATCTTCGGCTCGAAGGTCCGGTCGACCCCGAGCACGGACTCAACCTCCGCGAAGCTCTTCCAAAAGCCGCTCCCGAGCCCCGCCAGGAAGGCCGCGCCCTGGGCCGTGGTCTCAATGTTGGTCGGGCGCACGATCGGGATTCCGAGCAGGTCGGCCTGAAACTGCATCAGGAGCCCGTTGGCGCAGGCGCCGCCGTCGACGCGCAGCTCGGTCAACTTCCCCGACTCGCCGAGGTCCGCCTGAAGAGCCTCGATCAAGTCGCGGGATTGGAACGCGATACTCTCGAGCGCGGCTCGCACGATATGGCTGACGTCGGTTCCCCGCGTCAGGCCGGTGATCACGCCGCGCGCGTCTTGGTCCCAATAGGGGGCCCCGAGTCCGACGAAGGCCGGCACGAGGTAGACGCCTTCGCTCGAGTCGCCGGCGACTTGCTCGGACTCCGGCGCTGAAGGGACCATTTTGAGCATGTCTCGCAGCCACTGAATGACTGCGCCGCCCACAAACACCGAGCCCTCGAGGCAGTAGACGGGCTTTCCTTCGGAGTCGCAGCCAAGCGTCGTCAGGAGACCGTTTTGGCTGAGGACCGGCTCGGTTCCCGCGTTGAGGAGGGCGAAGCAGCCGGTTCCGTAGGTGTTCTTGGCTTGGCCCGGGAGCACGCAGCCCTGTCCGAACAAGGCGGCTTGCTGGTCGCCGGCGATCCCCGTGATCGGGACTTCCGCCCCGAACACGCTCGCGTCGGTGGTCCCGAACAGACCTGCCGACGGCTTGACCTCGGGCAGGAGGCTCCGAGGCACGTTGAGGAGTCCGAGCAGCTCGTCGTCCCAGGCCTTGGCGTGAATGTCGAACATCAGCGTTCGCGAGGCGTTGGTCGGATCAGTCACGTGGGCCGCGCCGCCGGTCAGCCGGTCGACGAGCCAGGTGTCGATCGTGCCAAAGCGCGCTCGTCCGGCGTCGGCGCCTGCGCGCGCGGCGGGGACGTTGTCGAGGATCCACTCGACCTTGGTGCCGGAGAAGTAGGCGTCGACCACGAGGCCGGTCTTGTTGCGGAACGTGTCCTTGTGCGCCTGGAGGGCGTCGCAGCGGGAGGCGGTGCGGCGGCACTGCCACACGATCGCGTGGTGGTAGGGCTCGCGCGTCTCGGCGTCCCAGAGGACGGTCGTCTCGCGCTGGTTGGTGATTCCGATCGCGGCGACTGCGCTCGGCAGCGTGTCGCCGAGAACCTCCTTGATCAGCGCCTCGGTCACGGTCCAGATTTCGTTGGCGTCGTGCTCGACCCAGCCAGGCTGAGGGTAGTGCTGGGCGAACTCCCGATTCAGCTTGCGGACCACCTGGGCCTGCTTGTCGAACAGGAGCACCGTCACGCCGGTCGTTCCGGCGTCGATCGCGAGGACGTAGTCGCTCATGGGCCAACCTCCTTGTGGCGGCTACCCTAAGTGCGCAGGAGCGGGCCCACAATGCGCCCGCGCCTGGTGGAGGGGCGTGCGAGACGCAGACCTGAGAGCACTTGGACGGAGCGAGGACGAGGAGGCGCAGCTCCGCCGTCAGCGGGAGGAGTGGCGCCGGGACACGCTGGGGGCCGAGCGGCTGGAGGTGGCCGCGCTCTTGGGCTCCGAGCTGGCGGGCGAACTCTCGGGGCGCGAGCCGGCGGAGACGTCGC
>JAESQQ010000576.1 GCA_016765095.1 Planctomycetota bacterium
AGGTCTGGGGTCTGGGCGGGGGTAAACCCCGCCCCTACCAAGGCGTGTTGTGAGCCGTCCAACAGGGTGCCTTTCGGAGGGGCCCTCTTGCGATCTGTAGGGTGCGGGGTTTACCCCCGCCCGGCGTCTGTCCCGGAGCGACACGTCCCCCAAAGCTACTGGGTCTGAGTGTCGGGGAATTCGGGTTCGGCGTCGCTATCCGTGTCGGAGGAGCCCTCCTCAAGCGGCTCGGCTCCCTCGGTCGGCCTGCGCTCGAGCCCGAGTTCGGTCGCTTCGAGGGGCTCGGGCGGCAACTCCAGGCGATCCAGCGCCGTCTGTTGAGCCCGCTCACCGGAGCGGCCCTTGGGGTCGAACTCGGTCTGTTCGAAGGGCGCCGGCTCCTCCCCTTGGCTGAGGCTCTGCTCGGTGTGGTCAAAAGGCCCCGGGGCGGGGAGCCCCGACTCGGAGTCGACGGGGACCACGTAGCGGGGGCCCTCGCTGTCGGGCCGCGTCTCCGCCTCGTAGACCTTGCGCTGGGTAGACCAGAGGTCGAACCAGTGGAGGCCGTAGACCAAGACCAAGGCCAGAATCAGCTCGACGCCGTGGGTCAACTGGACCACCGCGATCGAGCTTGAGACTTCGCCCGTGAAGTGCGCGACCTCGATTGAGGTCAGGTTGCCGGTCAGCGAGTTGCTCGAGCCCGCCAACGCGAACCCGCGGTGGAAGAAGTGGTCGAGGATCGCGGTCATGAGATACGCGAAGCTGATCACGAGGAAGATCCCCCGCAGGGGGCGATTGCGCTGATGCTGAGTCACGCCAGGGAGGAGGACCCGCCAGATCCGGACCGCCCAGGAGGGTCGGAGATCGCTCTCGAGGGGTTCGAAGGGGTGGACCTGCGGCATAAAGAGCGAGGCCAGCAAGAGCACGAGCGTGGTCGGAATCAGGAAGAACCAGGAGTTGTGGAAGCGCGCGAGGCCGATTCCCTCGTGCTGCTGGCGAATCAGCGCTAGCTGACGTTCGCGATCCTCAGCGGGCCGTTGAGCCAGCATGTTGAGGAGCCAAGTCTCGGGGAGCCGTCGCGCCCAGTGGGTCGACCCAATCAGGACCTGGTCGCGATCGCTCGCGGTCGGAGCTGGGGCGGCCGGGAGGACACCCGGCGAGAGCTTCCCGTCGACTTGAGCCCGGGCGCGGGCCCAGGCCCAGCCCGCGAAGGTCACGTCCCGCTTGATCAACTCGTCTTCGAGCGTCTTGATCCGAACGGCGTCCTTTGAGATCCGGGCCCGAACGAGCTCGAGGCGCGGAAGGTCCTCTTTGGAGAGGAGCGTCGCGAGCTGAGTCAGGGCCTTGTCTATCGCGGCTCCGGGCTTGGTCGCCTCGGCCCAGAGGAGGAGCGCGCGGGGGTCCGTCTCGCCCAAGGTGACCAGCGCGCCCTCCAGGCGGCCGAGCCCCTCGCCTCTCTCGCCTCGCGCGACACGCCGATAGGCCGCCGCGTAGAGGCCTCCTTCGCTCCGTTCGGCCGCAGCTTCCAGGAAGCCCCTCGCTTCTCGCTCGTCCGTCAGCCCGGCCATCATGGCCGGCGGCGCCCCCCGAATCGCGAGCAAGACCTCGACCCCCGCTTCGGACACGGCGAACACGCCGAAGAAGGCCAGGTAGAGCGCGATCAGCGCCAACTTGTCGTTGAGGGTCAAATATGTCGGCCACGCGAACCGGATTCGGGCCCCGGGGCGTTGGAACCACATCGTGAACCGGGCCCACCCGTCGGCCTTTCCGATTCGCTCCAGGTCTCGCCGGGCGTGGCGGCTGTAGCGGCGAATGCTGACTGCCAACAGGGCGCAGAGCGCAATGAAGAACCACGCCTTGAGGCGGAGCGCGTGATCAACTCGCGTCACGGCGCGGAGGTTCATTCCAGCCACTCCCTTCTTGGGAGCCTTGCGCGCGAGGGCCTCGGGGAGGAGCGGCGGCCCGCGCGGCCCGAGCTCGGTCGCCTTGTAGCTCCCTCCGCGCCAGCGATAGCCCGAGCGAGCCACGGTGCTGTCGCGGAGGACCGGCGCCAGCGCGTCGCGCCAGCGGGCGAGGGCGGTCGCCCGCTCCTGGCGGTTCTTATCGACGACGAGGCACTCCTCGACGCGGTCCGCGAGGAGGCGGCCTGCGTCGAGGTCGCCGTAGCCCGCCCAGGTCGGAAGGAAACCGGCAGCCCACACCTCGCGGAGCGCCAACTCGAGTGCTTGGTCCGCGGCGTCCTCGAAGCCGTGCCGATCCAGGAAACAGGCCAACTCGACGCGCCCACGGGGGTCGAGGTGGGGCGATTCCGCAGCGGCCTTGGTCAGCTCTTCGAGCCCTCGCGCCTCGCCCAAGCCCGCCTCTGCGGCCCGCGCGCGAGCCGTCGCCAGGAAGGCCAGAGTCCAAGGGTTCGCCTCGCTTAGGGCGGCAGTGCGCTGGGCAGCGGCGGCTTCCTTGGCGAGTCGGCTCCACTCTTTAGGAGGGACGGATTCGAAGGGCGTGTAGCGATACCCCCGCGGGCTTCCATTCTTGATGAGGACCGCGACCCGGATTCCGGGGCGGAGCGACTTGATCCTCCCCTCGACGAGGTCGATCGGACCGCACTCGATCAGGTGACGGTCCTTGAGCAGGCGCTCGCCCCGTTTGCTCATTGTCGCCTCGATCACGAGCGTCTCTTGGGGGTCCGTTCCCGGGGCTCCGATTGAGGGAGTTCGACCCGCTTGGCGAAACCCGAGCGCGATCAGCTCGCGCTTGGGGGGGTGGAGATCGAACAGGAGGCGGGGCGGGGAGCCGTTGACGATCTGGACTTCGATCCGGGTGTCGAAGCGCGGGGAGAGGGCGCACGCCTCGCGCCAGAGCTGGTCGCGGAGGCCGCTCCCGGGGGCCAGGAAGTCGCGGAGGGGGAACGGCGAGCCGCCCGGGTCGAGCAGATCCGTGAAATCCGCGCTCAGCTTGCAGCCCGCGATCGTGAGGGTCGGCGTCTGCCACACGTCGACGCGATAGCTCCCGTCGGGGGCGAGGTCGAGTCGTTGTGCGAGTCCAGGCAAGCGTCGTCGTGCGACGACGTGACCGTCGAACACGTCCACGAGATACACGAAGCGCAGCCAGCCGATCGCTGCCTGGCGGCCGTTGGGGCTCAGGACGCCCGCCGTCGGGCTCATGTCGTGGGGGGCGTCGAGGCGGGCCAGGCCGGTCAGGAGCGGGAGGCGGAGGCGGGAGGGC
>JAESQQ010000577.1 GCA_016765095.1 Planctomycetota bacterium
GGCCGGCCGCCCGATTCGTGGCCGACTGCTGGGCTACGGCGAGTCGGCAGACGCTCACCACCTGACCCAGCCGCATCCCGACGGCCGCGGCGCGGCGCTCGCCATGCGGCGGGCCTTGCTGAGCGCCGGCCTCGAAGCGAGCGCTGTGGACGCGATTCACGTGCACTGCACGGCCACACCGACCAACGACGCGGCTGAGGTCGCGGCGATGCGGACTGTGTTCGGGGAACGCTTGAGCCGGGTCCCACTCTGCGCGAGCAAGCCCGCCCTCGGGCACACCCTCGGCGGAGCGGGGGCGGTCGAGGCTGTGATCTCGCTGATGCTCCTCGAACACCAGGCGCTCCTCCCGACGCTAGGTCCAGAGACGACAGATCCGGCGCTCGGCGAGATCGAGGTCCCGCGCGAGCTGCGCGCGGCCTCACTTCGGGTCGTGATGAGCAACTCCTTCGGATTTGGTGGCTGCAACACCTCGCTCGTGCTGGGGGCCGCCGAATGAGCGAGCCGATCTGGGTCACGGGCCTCGGAGTGGTGTGCACGGCGGGGGTCGGAGCGGACGCCTTGGGGGCGGCGCTTTGGAACCCAGCTCCTGCGCTCACAGCGCCCAAGGCGCGTGAGGGGCTGAGTGTGCCGCCGGCCTTGGTCTTCGCGGACGAGTTCCCAGCCGAAGATCACGTCGATCGACGCTTGGTTCGCAAGGCGAGCGGGCTCTCGCGCCTGGCGTTGGCAGCCTGCGCTCAGGCCTACGCCGAAGCCGGTCTCGCAGAGGACGCCCCCGAGCGGGAGTCTGCGGGGATCGCGATCGGGACTTCGCTTGGCTCGGCCGACTACTACCTGCGCTTCTACGAGGCGCTTCTCCGTCGGGGGCCCAAAGGGGCCAACGCGGTCTTGTTCACAGAGGGGGTGTTCAACGCGCCGTCGGGTCACGCGAGCAAGCTCTGCGGGATCCGTGGGGCAGGACATACGCTCGTCGGCGGCGAAGAGGCTGGCCTCTCGGCTGCGCTTTTAGCCTGCGACCGGATCGCGCTCGGTGTCTTTCCCGCCGCGCTGTGCGGCGGAGCCGAGGCCTACTGTGACTTGGCGCTGGCCTCGCTTTATCACGAGGGTCGGGTCGGCGACTCGCTGAGCGGGCTCGACGGCGATCAGCCGGGACCCTTCGCAGAGGGCGCGGCCGTGCTCTGGCTCGAGCGCGAGTCGGTGGCTCGAGCGCGGGGCGCCCGCGCTCGCGCTCAGATCCTGGGTGGGGCTCGAGCCCGGGGCGTGCGCGGCGAGGCGGCCGTCGCTCGGGACGCGGTCCTCGCGGCCTGTGAGCAGAGCGGAGTCTCGCTGAGTGAGATCGATCTGTTCGTCGCGGGCGGTTCGGGCGGTCGTCGGACAGCGAGCGAAGCGGTCGCGGTTGAGGAGCTCAAGAGCCGAGGGCTGAGGGCGACGATCGCGGGACCAGGGAGTCACCTGGGCGAAGGCCTGGCCTTTGGGAGCGCCGCGCTCTTGGTGAGCACGGTCCTAGCGCTTGAGGCGCAGCGAGTGCCCGTGACGCTCGGAGGCTGGAGCGCGGCCGGCGGAGGCCACGATTCTGTGGGCTCGCTCGAGCGTGCCTGCGTGCTCGCCACGAGTGACGAGGGGGCGGCGGTCGCCGTGATCCTCGCTCGGGCTACGTAACTCCTTTGTTTCATTGCCAGGAGGGCGGGTCTGGCCCCAGTTTCGCCCTCAGCGGTTGCGAGGGGCGGCCAGGGGGAGATTCAACGGCGTGCCCAGGGCGCCACGACGAAGATATCTACGCGAATCCGGCGTTGACCGGGTCCCTATAGCAACGTAAGGTCCTCGCCTCAACAACCCAATATTCGGGGGCCAAAGACCTCCAGGAGACGGGATAGCTATGAAAAAGCTCGGAATTGCGCTCCTCGCGAGCACCCTCATTTTTGGCGGCTGTGATCTTCTTGGCGGCAAGAAGGAAGAAGACGGCGGCGGCGGCGGCGGCGGCGGCGGCGGTGCCGGCATGGACCTGACCAAGATGGTTCAGGTTTACGGCCCCAAGGCCTACGGCGACAAGGCCGCGGTTGGCATGAAGGTCACCTCGGAGTCGAAGGCCGGCGGCACGACCAGCACGTGGACGATCGCGATCGTTGGCGAAGACGGCGACAACTGGCTCGTCGAGTCCAGCCAAGAGACGATGGCCTACGGCAAGGACAGCCTCGTTGGCATGGTCGTTCAGAAGAGTGACGGCAAGGTCCTCTCGGCCGTTGTCGGCAAGAAGGGCGAGGCTGGTAAGGAGATCAAGGTCAACAACACCATGCCTGGCAAGGCTCCCGCCGGTGGCAAGACGCCCGCCACGGTCGATTGCAAGATCGCCCTAGGCACCTTCAAGGCTTATCTCTCCGACGCCGGTGGCACCAAGACCTGGATCGGGTCCGAGGGCGACATGATGGGCGTGATGCTCAAGGTCGAGGCGGCCGCGGGTGGCAAGGAGCTCAAGGAGAAGCCGAGCATGGTCGACGTCGACCTCGGTGGAACCAGCGTCAAGTGCCGCAAGCTCGTCTGGGACAACGGCGACGTCATGATGATGACGGAGCACGACGCTGTGAAGGCGCTCGCGTACGGCATGGTCAAGAACTCGACCAAGCAGTATTCCTCGGGCGTGACCGCGGTCTCTATGGACGCCAAGCCCGAGCTCAAGTGGGGCGAGGAGAAGGAAGAAGAGAAGAAGGAGGAGAAGTAGGTCCTCTACTTCTTCCTGTCCTGAAAGGGACAGACTTCTCTAGAGAGAGGCGGTCAGCAATGGCCGCCTCTTTTCGTTGGTTGTCCGCTCTTGGGGCTACGTCCGAGAAGTCGACATCTCTTGACACGGGCGTCTGAGGGGCGGGCTAGGGTCTCGACTGTGAACGCTCCCTTGGGTCAGCTCTCTCGCCTCCCGAGCGCCTCTCTGAGCACCTCTCTGGGCGAGGTGCTCGGGTGAGGCGCCGCGATCGCTTGGTCCGACTCGCGGTCGGGACGCTCCTGTTCATGGGGTCCCTGACGGTCGTGGTCCCGATCGGGCTCGGGCGCTGGGATCCCGCCTGGTTGCGTCTCGCCCCCGACGTCCAGCTCGATATGCAGCAGCCGAACCTCGAGCCAGGCGAGGTCCGGCATCCCTTCGTGGTCGAGCAGAGCGACCTCCAGGGGCGGCTGCGCTGGCGACTCTCGGGCGCAGGCCTCCGAGGGCCCTCGAACGCGGTCGACTTGCTCCGAGAGCAGTCGGTGCTCGAGCCGCGCTTGGAGCTCTTCGCGGGGCCCAAGGGTCAAACTCAGCTCAAGGGTGGGGCGATCCTGCTGACCGCCGCCCGGGCACGAATTCGTGTCCTGGAGGCGGAGGGCAAGCGCCGGGTGCGCTTGGATCTCGGCCCGGACCTGGTCCTTCGACAGGGCGACTTGGAGCTCAGGGGCGATTCGCTCGTGGTCTGGTTCGACCCCGAGCGCCCCACCGAGTTTCAGCTGCGCGCCAAGGACTCCCTGGTGATCACGCTCCGCGGAGCCGGCC
>JAESQQ010000578.1 GCA_016765095.1 Planctomycetota bacterium
GGCCGCCGACTTCGACTTGCGTTGCGGCTGCGGCTTGGTGCATGTGCACGTCTTGCTGCGGATAGGGGAAGGACAGCCCCTCGCGGTCGAAGCGCAGCTTGACCTCGCGTGCTCGTGTTCAGCCAGCAGGTCGTCGCTCGCGCCACCCTTGGAGCGCAGCTCTTCGAGGACCTTTCGGGTCCGGTCGATCAACTTGGCGCGGTCGTCTTGGAGCAGGACCAGGGTCTCGTTCCGCTCGTCGAGTTCGGCCTGACTGGCCTTGCCCTGGTTTTGCTTGACCCACAGCTCCGTCGCGCTGACCGCTGCCACAAGGGGCGCTGCGTGACCACCGCCCCTAGCGGGGGCGGACCACGATCAAGACGCTCTTGTCTTTGGCCTGAGGCTTGGTCGGGTCCTTCGACTTGGGCGCAGCGGTGCGCGTCGCCGAGACGAGGACTCCGGCCCCGAAGGGGACCCGAGTCGAGGTCCGGGTGCTCGTCAGCTGGAGTCGGGGGACGTCGATCGTGCCGTAGGGCGTGGAGCGGCGCGTGATCCCAAGCAGCGTGGAGCGAGCGCAGCGGAGGTCGAGCTGAACGATCCGGCCGCCCTCGAGAACGCTCGAGCGAACTTCGAGGGCTAGCCCCGTTTGGAGGACGTCTACGATCGGATCGCTGACGGTGTCGACGATCTGTCCGGTGCCACCCGAGGAGCGCTCGAAGGACGACACGTAGGAGCGCTCGGCGCCGCGGTGGAAGTAGACACACTGCTGGCTGAGCGAACTCAGGAGCGCCGCGTCGACGAGCTTTCCCTCCCCTCGGGCGACGGCCGCGTCGAGCCGCTTGAGCGCGCCGGCGCTGAGGATCCCGCCGTTGGCGAGGCTGGCCCGCTCGAGGCTCGCCTGGAGCTCGGCTGGGAGCGAGTAGATTCCGACTTCGACTTGAACGCAGCGCAGTCGCTGCTGGCGGAGCTTGGTCAGGATCGAGCGCGCGATCGCGTGGTTGGCGGCTGTCGTCTTGAGGTGCAGGAATCCACCCGCGAACTGAAGATCGGCGTTGTGGCCCTCCAGGAAACCGGCCTTCAAGAGGTCTTCGGCGTAGTCCGGCTCAAGGCCTGACTCCTCGGCGTCTTCGAAGGAGAACGCGCCTGAGCTGCCCTCGCCGAAAGAGAGCGACCCGCCGGCGCCACCTGCGGCCGACTGGCTGCCAGCGTCGGGCGTCGGGAGCTTGAGGCTCGGGGCGTGGCGATCCGGCGCTGAGCGGAACAGGGCGCGGCAGTCGTATTCAATCCAAGTCACGCTGGGGTTGTTGACCTGCTCGAGCTTCTTGAGAGCGGCCTCGACTTCCTTGAGGAGGGACTCCAGCCGGGCGACTTCTTCCTTGGGGTCGGGTCGTTCTTGAGCGAGGGCGGGGAGGGCCAGGCAGAGGGCGACGAGCGCCGCGAGCGTAAGACGAGCCATGGTTACTTGCTTCCCTTGGTCAGGCGAACTCGGGTGTAGACGACGACTGCGTCCTCGTCGCTGCCGGTGGCGAAGCTCCCGGCGAGGAAGGCCCCTCGTCCGATCGGAACGATCAGGCTGGCAGCGGTGCGAGTGATCGTGAGTTCAGGGAGCTCGACTTCGACGCCCGCGATCTTCCGCACGGTGCCGCCGGTGGTCAGGTGAGCCCGCGTCAGCGCGAGGTCAAGGTGGATCACGCCCTGGCTTCGGTCGGCCAGGCCGCGGAGCTCGAGCACGAGTCCTTCGTTGACGTTGCGGACCGACGGGTTGAGGACTGGGGTCACGCCGGTCTGGTTGACCTCGAGGTCGCCCACGATCGCGCGGCTTCCGCCTTGGCGAACGACGACCCGCTGGCCGTCGTTGGCGACGACTTGGTGGGTCGAGAGGAGCGTGGCGCGCTTGCTCTCGACGGCCTTGGCCAGGAGTCGCTCGTCCTCTTCGAGGAGGTTCGAGGCGTGGTTAGCGACTTGCGCGAACACGTCGCGGGGGAGGCGATAGAAGCGGAGCTCCACGAGGAGCTGCCCGCGACGGGCCTCGCGGAGACGCTTGAGGACGCTCTGGATCACAGCGTGCCCGGCCCGCGAGTGGCGGACCACCATTCGGGTCCCTGAGATCTCGAGGCTGTGGTTGCCGGTTGAGTCTGCGCTCTCGAGCTCGCTCTCGATCAGCTCTATGAGCATGTCGATCTCGATCACGGGCTGGGCGATCTCTCCGCCGCCCATGTCCAAGGCGACGCCGCAGCCGATCGCGAGGCCGACGGTCGGGGCGACGTGGTCGGGAGCGGCCGCGACGAGGTCGGCGAGGTCGTAGACCGCGAGCTTGGTGCGGGTTCGGGTCGGCAGAGGGTCGCGGGGCTCTGGGTAGCGCTTGGGATCGAGCTCCCGGAGGCGCGAGAGGATCGCGTCGCGGAATCCCTCGAACTCTGTTTGGGCTTGTTCAGGGTCGACACGCTGGCGGCGCCTGCGCTGGGGACGGACTCCGTTGATCCGGGCCAAGGCGCGGCGTCGGGCTTGGGCGGGGCTGAGCGGCGTGCGCGACTCGCGCCCGAAGGCCTCCAGGGAGCGGAGGGCCTTGCCAGTCGCCTGTGCGGCTTCGCGTTGGGCCTCATAGACCCTGCGGACTTCGGGCAGGTCAGGCTCCTCTTGGGCCCAAGCAGTGGGCGCCCAGGCAGCCAGGGCAGAGAGGCAGAGGGTGGAGCAGAGCGGGACGTGACGCATGGACTCTCCTTGAAAGGGTCGCTGCCCTTTACACGTGTTTCGGGCGCGATGGTTCCCTCAGGACCGCGCTTGCGCCGAGATACACCCTGGCCCTCCGAACCAAGCTAGAGTTCTCCCGCGCGGGGCCCCGTGTGTAGGAGAGACGCCTGTGTTGGCTACTGGAGAGCTGCTCGAGGGGATCCCGTCCCGGCGATACCTCGTGCCTTTCGACGCGCGTGAGCTGCCTTTGCGGTGGGCTGGGGTCCTCGTGCTCGGGAGTGGGGTCGCTGGGCTCTCCGCCGCCCTCGAGGCCGCCCAAAGCGACAGCGTCTTGATCGTGACCAAGGCCGACGCGCCAGAGAGCAACACCAACTGGGCTCAAGGCGGGATCGCGGTCGTCCTCGACCCCGACGTGCCCGACGACAGCTACGAGCGCCACGCCAAGGACACCCACGTGGCGGGCGTGGACCTCTGCGACCCCGACGTGGTCGAGTTCGTGGTCCGCGAGGCGACGCCGCGCGTTCGCGAGCTGATCGCAGGCGGCGCGTGCTTCGACCCCGACGAGGAACGCGGCGGGTTGGCCCGAACCAAGGAGGGCGGCCACACCGCGGCCCGAATCCTCCACGCCGCGGGCGACGCCACCGGGCGGGAGATTCAGCGGACGCTGCTCGAACGGACTCGGGCCCACCCTCGGATTCGGTTCCTCGAGCACGCGTTCGTGGTCGACCTCGTGACCCACCAGGGCCAGTGCCAGGGCGCGCTGGTGTGGGACCACGGCCAAGGTCTCCAGCTCGTCGCGGCGCGGGTCACGATCCTGGCTGCGGGCGGCGCGGGGCGCGTGTTCCGCGAGACGACCAACCCCCACGTCGCGACGGGCGACGGGATCGCTATGGCCTATCGGGCGGGCTGCAAGCTCCTCGACATGGAGTTCATGCAGTTCCACCCGACCACGCTCTACGTCGCCGGCGCGGCGCGGACGCTCCTAACCGAGGCGCTGCGGGGCGAAGGCGCGCACCTCGTCGACGAGCAGGGGGTCCGGTTCATGGTCGGCCGCCACGATCTCGCGGAGCTGGCTCCGCGCGACATTGTCTCGCGCGAGATCGTCAAGCACCTCCAGTCGCGGAAGGGCGTCGGGGTGTTCCTTGACCTCCGTCACCTCGACGCGGACCACCTCCGCAAGCGCTTCCCGGGGATCAACCGAATCTGCCAGACCTTCGGGTTCGACTTCACGAGCGAGCGGATTCCGATTCGACCGAGCGCTCACTACACGATCGGCGGCGTCGAGATCGACGAGAACGGCGCGACCTCGGTCCCGCGCTTGTTCGCGATCGGGGAGGTCAGCTGCTCTGGGCTCCACGGCGCGAACCGCCTCGCGAGCAACTCCCTCCTGGAGGGCCTCGTCTATGGCTACCGCGCGGGGCGGCAGGCCGCGGCCCTCGCCACTGAGTCCTTGGGGGACGCTGCACGGCTCCCGCTCGAGATCGCGAAGCTCGAGTCCAAGCGCCGAGTCGAGGTCGACCTCGAGGACATGGTGGCCTCGATTCGAGCCTTGAGCTGGCGCTGCATGGGCGTCGAGCGCGACGGCGAAGGCTTGGAAGAGGCGGAGCGCCAGCTGACTCGCTGGGGTTCCTACGTCCTCGACGCGCTCTTCGCGGGTCCCAGAGGGTGGGAGCTTCAGAACATGTTGACGGTCTCAGCGCTAATGGCCAAGACCGCGCTCTGGAGGACGGAGAGCCGCGGAGCGCACCACCGCCTCGACTACCCCGAGCGGGCCGACGAGACCTTCAACCTTCACAGCGCGATTCAGCGCCCCAGCGAGGACCCCGCATGAGCGCGCCGCGCGCGCTCGTCCTCCGCGCGGCGGGCAGCAACTGCGACCGCGAGACGGCCAGCGCTCTGGAAATGGCGGGCGCTGTGGCCGAGCGCGTGCACGTCAACCGCCTCCTCGAGCAGGCCGATCCGGCCAAGTCCCTCGACGCGGTCGACTTGCTCGCGATTCCGGGGGGGTTCACCTACGGCGACGACCTCGGCGCCGGTCGGATCCTGGGCGGGCTCCTGGCACAAGGCCTCCAAGAGGCCATTCAGAGCCTCGTGGCTCGTGGCGGGCTGGTGATCGGGATCTGCAACGGCTTTCAAGTCCTCGTGCGGGCCGGCCTGCTCCCCGGCGGAGACGCTGGGCTGACCACGCTCGCCGGCAACCGCTCGGGTCGGTTCGAGGCGCGCTGGACCCGGCTCCGGGTCGAGACGGATCGCTCTCCTTGGTTGACCAAGGGCGAGGTCCTAGATCTCCCCGTGGCGCACGCCGAGGGCCGCTTGGCCCTCGCCCC
>JAESQQ010000579.1 GCA_016765095.1 Planctomycetota bacterium
CCACGTAGTCGAAGTCGTCCGGCTGCAGGCGGACGAGGTGATTCGGGCGGGTGAGCTTCTGCACGGAAGCGAACACCACGTCTCCGGCCAGCGAGCCCTGCGCCCCCTGAAACCAGCCGAAGCGAGCTTCGGGAAGGACCCGCCGAAACGTCTTCGCCGCTTGTCGCAGAATCTGAGCTTGATGAGCCAGGAACAGGACACGTGGGGGTCCTTCGCCTGCCTCCAGGCGTTCCTTCACGACTTCCGCAACGTCGAAGGCGGCGAGATAGGTCTTGCCCAGCCCGGTCGCCATGACCACGAGGGCTCGCTCTCGGCCTTCGGCGCGGGTCTCACCGAGGGCGATAAGGGCTTCGCCCTGGAGGTCACGCGGGACGAGGGGTCCGTCGAATGAGGCTGGATCCAGGTCCTCTTCGCCGAAGGGAAGTGGGGCCAGAGGATCGGTGTGTTGAGCCCGTTCTCGGTAGCCGGCGAGCCAGTCCTCGTCGAGCACGCGCGCCCGATCCCACCAAGACTCGAATCCCTCGACGACCGCCTCCCATGCCTCGCCGGGGTCGCCCTGCTCGAGTCGCAGGTTCCATTCGATCCCATAGGTCAGGGCGGAGGCCGAGAGGTTGCTGCTGCCCACGAACGCGGTCCCGAAGCCGGGTCCGCGAAAGCGCCAGCACTTGGGGTGGAACGAACGGCTCTGGGAGGGCAGTCGCGCCGTCTCGACAACTCGAGCCTCGAACCGGCCCGGGAGTCTGGAGGGGTCGTCGGCCTCACCGTCAGCGGTCGCCTCGGCCAGGTCCAGCAGCCGCCGCAGCGCGCGCTCCTGCGTAATGTGCAGGTAGTCCCCGGTCAGGACCCGCACGGTGGCACCCCGCGCGAGCGCGGCCTCCAGGAGCCCGTCCAAGCGCTGAATCCCGCTCTCCTGGGTGAACGCCGCCAAGATCGCGATCTCGTCCGCTTGGTGGAAGAGCGGTCGTAAGTGCTTGATGAACGGATCCTTGAGTCCACCTCGGCTGAGGGAGGGCTTCCGCGCCTGGAGATAGTTTCCCTTGTGAGGAATCGCGAGACGCACTCCCCCTCGCGGATCCGGTACGTCTCCCGAATAGCGCGGGATCACATGGACGTGTAGGTGGAAGACGGTCTGCCCTGCGGCCTCGCCGGCGTTGAAGCCGACGTTGTATCCGTCCGGATGCCGCTCCTCGTCGAGCCCGGCCTTCACCCGGTCGACGAGCTCCAGAACCGCGAGCTGTTCCTCGCGGGTGGCCTCAAACCAGGTCCGAACGAGGCGACGTGTCACGACCAGGGTGTGACCGGGGCTGACCGGGTACGCGTCACGAAAAGCGAACGCGCAATGGTTCTCTGCAACCCAATCCGCGCTGGGGACCAGGAGGAAGGGCGACCCGGCTCCCTCAGGACCGGCAAAGTCGGAGCCTTCAGCGGGAGAGGTCAGGCCCCCACCTGCGCGGCGCCGCTAGCGACGTGAAGTCCATTGGACCTCGGGGTCGCGCGAACGGCGGCCTCTCTAGCGGGGAGGCCTTGCACCAGCCCCGCCAAGAGAGCGGGGAGGGAAACCGCTATCCCCCCGTTGATCAACATGCGCCTGCTCCGGTGGGTACGGCCGTTCGGTGCTCGCAGAGCATTGGGCCTCAGGGCAGCACTCTAGCAACTCCCGCAGTGCGACTCGTGCCGTCGAAGCTCCTGGGGACGTCCGTTAGCAACCCGCACGCAGTTGGCCAGACACTGTCCCTGGAGGTCTAAGTTGGGCTCGGCTGAGCCTTCCCTGAGGGCGCCGGCGGCGCCTGCTTGGAGACACGTGCGGAGCCCGCGCCTGAGCGGCATTGTCCCGCTTGCGATCCAGAGACCGGCAAGCTGTCGGTGATCCTGTCGAATCGGAGTAGACCCGTGACGCCTCCTCCTGCCCCGGCTAGGATGAGCCCTGTGACCGACACCGGCCAAAACCTCCTCGACCAGGCGCTTAGGCTCTCCGCAGACGAGCGCGCCGTGCTTGCCGCCAACCTATGGGCGAGCCTGGCGGCCGATTCCAACCCTGACGTGGAAGCGGCCTGGGCAGAAGAGATCCGCCAACGACTGAAGCGGATCGAGTCGGGCGAAGACCAGCCCGTGCCCTGGGAGGAGATCCGCAGACGCCTGCGCGCGAAGTTCACGCGTTGAAGCCCCTCGGCTTCGCTCCCAGGGTCGAGGCGGAGATCGAGGCTGCGGGTGACTACTACGAAGCCCAGCGCACCGGCCTCGGCTTGGAGTTCCTCGACGCCATCGACGAAGGACTCCTACGGCTCGTCGAGCGCCCCCGATCTCACCCTTTCGCCCTGGGCGCTGTGCTGGAGGAGGAGATCCGTCAGGTCTTCGTGAGGAGGTTTCCCTATCGGATCGTCTTCCGAGAGCGAGAAGGCGATCTGCTCGTCCTCGCTTGCATGCATGCTCGGCGGGAGCCGGGATACTGGCGCTCGCGAGGAGACGATTGAGTCAGGTTGCGGTCTCACCCAGGCTTAGCGAACCCCGCAAAACTCCTTCGCAACGTTGACGCCAGGGGCTCGAACCCGTCGTCTCCAGGTCAAATCGCCAAGCCGTCGCCGCGGCTCAACCCGCGAGCGCACCCAGAATCCGCGCAACGAGGTCGGCCTTGCGCTTGCCAGAGCAGGGCAGTCCGAGCTTCGTGCAAGCTCGCTCCAGCTCCTTGCGCCCCAGCCCCTCCGCCACCCTCGCGATCGTCACGCCCCGGCTCTTCTGCAGCCGCTGGACGAGAGCAGCCCGCTTCACGTAACCCGGGTCCAGGCTCAGAGCGAACGCGTCACAACTCCGGAGGAGCGTGGCGCGCGTCAGGGCGTCCAGCAAGGTGGCAAGCCCAGCCGCCTTCGCCCCCGCGCTCCTCCCCTTCGCCGCACGCTTCCTGGGAGCAGATTTCCGCCCCGCGCTCCTCCTCTTCGGGGCGCGCTTCGCTGGAGCCGCCGCCTCGCCAGCCTCCAGATCCAGCTCGATCCCGAACAACTCGGCTAGGCCCCCACCCTCCAGGATTTCCCCTGTGGAGGTATCGGCCTGCCCGCCGAGCGCGCGGCTGAGTTCGGCCTCGGCGATCAAGTCGAACGGGTCCACGTCCCGGAGCACGAACAGCAGCTCGGGCTCGTCGTCCAAGCGAGCGCCGATCCCGTAGAGCACCGCCGCAATGTGCTTGCACATGCGTGCGTAGTCGGGGCAGTCGCAGGAGGTCGTGATCTCCTTGCGCCCAGGGTAGAGGCCGCCTTTCTGGCTGGACAAGACCTCCATCACGCCCTTTGAGAGCCGCCCGGAGAGGAGCTCGACGACGGAGTCGATCTTGCCCGCGCAGCGGCGAACCACCTCCAACCAGCGAGCCCGCGGCGTCTGCTTCACTTGCACCCTGACGCGATAGATCTCCGATCCAGAGACAAGGGCTTGGACGAGGCCGGCTTCGATCTGGAGGTCGACCACCGAGCCGTTGCGCGCATACCTCCGGCCCCGCGGAAGGCGGTTGGCTTCGTCGCTGTAGCGCTCCAGGTTCGTGCACCAGGCGCGTCCCCAAAAGGTCTTGGCGATCGCGCGGCCCTCGATCTCGACCGGCCGCACGGACTTGCCCTTCTCGCGGAGTCGAGCCACCAGCCGCGCGGCGTTGCTGCGCCGCTGCGCGACGGACACGTAGGGTGCCCAGCCTCCGCCGTAGCCGTATCTCACCATGAGCCGTCTCCTCCTCCCTAGACGTTACCCGTGTCTCAGACACGGCCCCTCGGCTTCAGCCCTCCGCGAGCGCGGTCTGAAGGTCGAGGGCCACCAGCGCCAGCAGCTCCTCGTCGGGCAACTCCGTCAACAAGGTCCCAGGGCCAGAGTCGGCGAGGAGCTGACCCGAGAGGTGTCGCTTGCTCGCGATCAGCTCCTCGATTCGCTCCTCGATCGTCCCCCGGCACACGAACTTGTGCACGAGCACGTTCCGGCGCTGCCCGATCCGGTAGGCGCGATCCGTGGCCTGGTCCTCGACGGCCGGGTTCCACCAGCGGTCGAAGTGGATCACGTGAGAGGCCGCGGTCAGGTTCAGGCCAGTCCCCCCAGCCTTGAGCGAGAGCACGAAGAAGGGCACCTGCTCCTCCTCCTGAAAACGAGTCACGAGCGCTTGTCGCTGCTTGACACGCGTCCCGCCGTGCAGGACCAGGCCCGGGCGCCCGAATACACCCGCCAAGAATTCGCTCAGCGGCGCGCAGGCCGCTCGATACTGGGTGAACACCAGGACCTTCTCCTGGCGGCTCGCGATCGACTCGCAGATCTCACCCAGCCGAGCCAGCTTGCCGCTCTCCTCCGAAGGCCAGGCGTCCTGCCCCAACCACTGGGCAGGGTGGTTGCAGATCTGCTTGAAGCGAGTCAGGAAGGCCAGCACCGTCCCCCGCCGCTCGATCCCGTCCTTGGCCTGCAGTTGTCGCGTCAGCTCCCTGACCGCCTCCCCGTAGAGGACAGCCTGGGTCTTGCTTAGCGCGCAGTAAGCGGAGACCTCAGTCTTGTCGGGTAAGTCGGCAATGATCGACCGATCGCTCTTGAGGCGCCTCAGAATGTAGGGCTGGACCAGCCGCCGGAGGGGACCGTAGTCGCCGTCTAGACCTCGCGTAAAACGCGTGAAGGCCTTGGCGCTTCCGAGCAGCCCAGGGTTGGTGAAGTCGAACAAGGACCATAGATCCGAGAGGCGGTTCTCGACTGGGGTCCCAGTCAGCGCCAGGCGGACGCGGCTCTTGAGCGCCTTGCAAGCCCGCGTCTGTCGAGTGCCCGGATTCTTGATCGCCTGCGCCTCGTCCAGCACGACCAGCTCCCAGCTCGCCTTCTTGGCCCAGGGCAAACGGGACACTGTCCCGTAGCTCGTGATCACGACGTCGAACTCGGCGAACTGGGTCGCCGAGAGAGCCTTGAGCTGCGCTCGGGGAGTCACCGAGGGGTGGGCGACCAGGACCTCGAGCGAAGGCGCGAAGCGCTCTAACTCAGCCTTCCAGTTGGCGATCAGCGAGGCCGGCACCACGAGCAGACTGGGAACCTCGGCGCCGGTCTGCTTCAGACGCAAGAGGAGAGCTATGACCTGAATCGTCTTTCCGAGGCCCATGTCGTCGGCCAGGCACCCCCCCAGGCCCAAGCGCTGGAGGGTCCAGAGCCAAGAGCAGCCCACCTCCTGGTAGGGCCGCAACGTCGCGTGGAGCGCATCGCCGAGATCGAGCCCCTCGGCGGCGCGGGGAGCGCGCAGCTCCGCGAGCGCCTCGGCCAACCAAGGCCCGGCGACCCGACTCGTCCAAGACTCCGCTTTGCCCAGGCCGAACTCGCTGTCGCTGGGCTCGATCTGGGCCCCCGCCAGGAGCCGCATGCCCTGCGCAAAGGTCAACCCTAGCCGAGCGGCCTCCTGGGCCGTCTGCCAATGGTCAAGCACCTCCTGGAGGCGCTCGTGATCGATCTCGACCCAGCGCCCCTTGACGAGCGCCAGCCCCGCCGTGCCGGAGAGCAACTCCGCCCACTCCGCCTCGTCGATCACCTCCCCGTCGAGGGCCAGCTCGACCGAGAACTCAAGCAGCGCACGCACCCCCACGCCGCCCGGCTCCCGCGCTCCGACCGTGACCTGAACCTGCGGCCGACTGCGAGCCCGCCACCAATTCGGAACCTTGACCACGACGCCGCTCGCCTCGAGGGCCGGCACGTTCTTCAGGAACCCGTGGGCCTGGCGGGCGCTCCAAGCCAGAGGGTGGAACACCCCGCCCGAGTCGACGAGCTCCTTGAAGAAGGGACTCCGCTCAGCTGCGCGCTGAACCGGCTCAAGGAGCGCGAGCAGCTTCTGCCTGTTCCGCGCTCCAGCGTACTCCTCTAGCGCCTTGCCGAGCGGAAGATGCTTGACCTGGCCCCCGCGTCCCGGCCGGGTCGTGTACGTCGCCAGGAAGGCAAAGGGTCGCTGGGCGTCCCGCTTTTGCTCAGCCAAGTGCAGGTGGACCCTCCCGACCAGGTTCCATGTCGGGCTCCGAGCGCGGAGGAAAGCCTCGACCCCCTCTCCCGACTCCTCGACTTCGACCTCGCAGGCAGCCTGGAGAACGCCCCAGCGCGCCGCGAGCACCTCCCTCGAGAGGTATTCCCCGCCGCACATGGGAGGCGCTGCCTCCAGCCAGCCCTCGGCGACCTCGGCGGGGAAAGCGACCTCGGGGAGGCTCGACGCCGTCCCCAGCCCCGGTAATGCGCAGAGCCGAGTTAGGAAGTCCTGCGCCACCTCGCGCCAGAACGAGAACGCCGGCGGCAGCTGCGTGCTCTCCTCGCCCGCGCCGAGCTGGAGCAGACCGTGACCGTCGCCGCGATCGAGGCCTTGCGAACGCGAGCGGCGGCGACGCCCCGAAGCCCATCTTCGCCTGCTGTGACCAGCAGCTCGCCTCGGGGGGAGACGGAGAGCGTCAACGGCGTGCTCTTAGCCACCACCACCCCCCCCTCGCCCCACGATCGCGTTGGAGACCGACCGCCAACCGAACGCGTCTCGACGGAATCGCGCCCTAAAGCCCCACTTACACGCCTGCTTGGTCTCGGAAGTTCGCTTCGCCATGGCCGAAGAGCTTACCGCGCGCGTCGGCGACCTCTTCATGAGCCCGATCAGGACCGCGGAGCGACCCTTGGGGAGCGGGCGCCCCTCGAGGTGCCGAAGACCTCTCAGTCCGCGCCCCAGATCTAGGCGGGCGCGGCTCCGGTCAGAGCCCGGCCAACTCGGTGAACTCGGCCAGCATGGCGTGAAGCCCCTGGTCCAGCTCTAGCGAGGCGAGGTTGGCCTCGTCCTGGGAGGAGTAGCCGCCCGCCAGATTGTGAGCGATCGCCTCCAGCGACGTCTCGGCGAGGGCGCGCGCGTAGGGGAGCTCGCGGAAGGGGACCAGATCCTCGCTGAGGACGATCCAGGTCCGCGCCGCCAGGCGATTGACCTTCTGCTTCGCGCGGCCGGCGCGCGCCTCGTGCTCAAGGTTCACGGCCAGACGTCGGGTCACCCGCTCGCGTTCGTGAGCTTCCACCGCCGACAGGAACTCGGTCACGAGCTCCGCGTTAATCTGGAGCCTCCTCCCCCGGCTTCGCTCGCGGACAAAGGCGTAGGCGGCCTCCGAGTCGAAGCCCAGCTTGTCGTAGGCGATCGAGTCGGGGAGCGCGCCCGACCCCTCGGCGAGCGCTGGAGCCCGGATCACGGTTTCCAACATGTAGGCGCCGAGGTGGGGCGACCGCTGCGCCGGCTCAAGGGGGGCGGTCCCCAGGAAGGACCGATACAGCAGCCACCGGCCGGGGACCACGCGGCCCGAGGCTTCGCTGGTGGCGAGGGCGTCGGCGACCAACTCGCGCGCGAAGCCCTCGTCGCAAGAGGCCAAGGGGAGTCCGGCCTCCCGGAACTGTCGCTCGACCTCCGACCCTTCGCCAAAGGCGCACCACACGTCCTTCAGCCCGACCCGATCGTTGAGCACGAGGGAGAGCGCGTCGAGGGTTCCCTCGGCTTGGCGGTAGTGGAGTTGGAGCGCGCGAGAGCCCGAGCCGTCCACGGTGCTCACCAGGCCGTGGGAGAAGACCGGCGCGGGCAGAGCCCTGGGGCTCACGCCCTCGGCGCGCAGGCGCATGCTCAGCTCGCGCGCTTTGGCGCCAAGCGGACCGGCGTTGGGCCAGGTAGCGAGGTCGGTCAGCAACGCGAGAGCGCGCTCGGGGTCGAGCACGGCCGAGGCCTCGAGCGCCGCGCACAGTTCGTCTTCCCCTGGGTAGCCCAACTCGCGTCCGATCGCTGCGGTGATCGCCAACGCGCTAGCTCCCACCCGAGCGTTCGTCTGCCCCATGAGCGCCGCCATTTGGAGGGTCCTTGGGACCCATTTCTGACTGGCCTGCCCCTGAACGTCCGCGAGCTCCGCCGCTTGCAGCCAAAACTCGAGCTGCTCGGCCGTGTCCAGCAGCGTCGACGCGACTTCTCGGGCTTCCCGCTCCAGCGATCCGGAGAAATCAGCGAAGCAGGCCTCCAGCTCACCAGGTCCCATTTCGCGTCCAGACAGCGTGAGGACCATGGACACGATCAGCTTCCGTTCGTCCGCGAGGCGAGGGTCCCGAATCGCCGTCTCGGCGAGCTCGGCCGCCTGCCTGACCACCCTCTCGCGGACCGTCCTCGGCACCCCGGGCTCCTGAAGCGCGCTGACCAACAGCCTGCAGGCGCGTTCACGAATGGCCTCGTCGTTGTCGTAGGCGGCTAGCCAAAGCAGCGACCGTCCGAGGGTGCGAAAATGAGGACTCAGCTCGCGCAGAATCTGTCCGCCCGTGACCATGCTCTCGGAGTCGGCGGCAAGTTCGCACAGCACCTCGCGGAGCTTGCGGATCGTCGCGGTCACGCGAGGCCTTCTGAACTTGCGGGGCTGGCGACTCATGGTCCCTCCTCGAGCTGGGCTGGCTGGCATTCTCCCTGCGGAACCGACACCCGGGCCTGATCGAGGCACTGCAAGCTCGAAGAGTCGCTGTCTTGGAGTGGAATCGGGGCAGCACCGACGCCCCGGTTACTCGAAGCCTCCGCCGGGCGCGAGACGCTGTGTGAGTAGCTCCGCTTCGGCTGCCTCGAGGCCGAGGCGCTCGGCCCAATGGGCCTCAGGCGGCCTGCCCCGGGCCTGAGCCTCGGCTCGGAGCGTCTCAAAGGCTGTGAGCTCGAGAGCGGTGCATCCGGGGAGCGACTCCACACTTGGAAAGAGCAGCTCACGCACGACCCCAGCCAGGAGACCCGCGAACGCAGTTCCGCCCAGGACGAAGGCTCCCTGGAGTGGGGTAGGCGCGGCCCGCGTCAGGTGAGCCGCGCCGAGGATCGCCCCTGCAAGGAACCCTCCGAGGAGCATGCAGACGCTCGCACGAACCAGAAGCAATCGGGGAGGCGCCCAGGCCTGCCGTCGACCACAGCTCGGACACTGAGCACGCCCTATCCGAGAGGCGCCCTCCAAATGGCGAAACGCCGTGCGGAGGCGCTCCCTGGCAGCCTCCTGGATGAGTGGATTACCGAGATTAATGTGAAGGGTGCGAAGCAGTCCACGAGCGACACCCGTGAAGAACTGAACGGAGTCGGCTCCGCAAGGACAGGAGTGACGACGGAGTTGAATCCAGCGGCGATTCACCCCAGCAGCCTAGCACCTGGTCACGGGGCCGTGTCTCGGTCCGCAGGCCCAGCAGTGAGCGAGGCTTGGGTTGCCATGCCAACGATCGGGTCCCTAGAAGCCCGTCGTGCGAGGAGGCGTCGTGTCGAGGAAGCGCCGCCTCCCCCTTCAGTAGAGGCCACCAGGCTACACCTCGCCCTTGAACTCCCGCCCGTCCCTGGAGGCAGAAGTCGAGCGTGTTCGACGAGTTCTCGGACACGAGAGTTCGCGCCACCGGCGTCTCCGGCGGCACGTGGTCACCCCCGCGGAGAGCGGGCTCGAGTCAGCCCAGCCTGTTGGCTATGGGCTGCGACCCTCCGTAGGCTGTCTCGTGACAGAGCGGCGCGACGAGCCCGCCTGCCCAAGGGTCTGGTAGGACCGTCCAAGAGAGAGAGAGGCAAACCTCGTGAGCAGCGACGAACGACGCCCGCAGTCCCAGGCCAAGGTGAGAGAACACCCTCGCCGTCTCAGTCTCGTCCTCGCGCTAACCTGTCCGCTGCTCATGAGCTGCTCGTCCCCTAGCGCTTCAGCCGAGAAGCCAGCCGCCGAAGCGCCGAACCGCGAAGCCAGCTCCGAGAAGATCGTCACCCCAGCAGCGCCGGCTCCCCGTCCCCCCGAGACCGAGACGACCCGAGCGCTCAAGGCCGCGGACAAGATCTTCTCGGCTCGCCGTCACGGTGAGGCCCTCAAGGCGTATCAGGCCGCCGCGACCGCGGCCAAGTCCGCCGGCGACCTCTCCAGCGAGGCCGAAGCCCTCGCGCAAGTCGCGCGCATGTATTCCCTGACCAAGCGCCTAGACGAGGGGCGTCCCTGGCTGGAGAAGGCCCGAGCCCTTGCGTCCGAGGACCACCCCTGGGGCTGGACCCGTTACCTCGGCGTGCGCGGGATCTTCGAGCGTGAGAGCGGCGAGCCCAAGCGATCGCTCGCGACCTTCGCCGAATACCACGACTACGCCAAGGAGCGTGGTCTCTACACCCGCGCGATTGACGCCGCGCACCACGCGGCGATCGTCGCCCCTCCCGCCGAACAGATTCGCTGGGCCGAGCGAGGGATCGCGGCCGCTGAAGCCGGCGACGAGCGGGGCTGGCTGGCGGTCCTCTGGAACAACCTCGGCACGACCCACGAAGAGCGCAAGGACTGGAAGGCAGCCGTGACTGCCTACACCAAGGCCAAGGAGTTTCACGACCAGACCGGAGGCCCCGTCCAGAAGATCGCAGCCGCCTGGGCGCTTGGACGAGCAGCGCTCCGGGCCGGCGACCTCGCGCAGGCCGAAACCCTCCTTCCAGGCTGCCTCGAGCAAGCCCGCCGAGGCGTCGAGGGAGCGCCTGCGGCGGAGCAGAGCGAGTGGCTCGGATTCACGCTCACCAGCCACGGCGAACTCCTTGTAGCGCGCGGCCGGCGGGCTGCAGGCCTGGCCCAGCTCAAAGAGGGACGCGAACTCCTCGTGAAGGCGGAGATCACGAAGTGGTGGAAGGCCTACCTGCAAGACCTCGATCAGCGGATCGCGGCGGCCTCGAAGTAGAGGGCTGGCCTCCTCCTAGATCGGAAGGCCCGGCCCCTGGGCCTAGTGACCCGTGAGGCGCTTGATCCCCGCGCGCGCTCGTTTTCCGACCGCGGACTTCGGCGCGCGAGCTGAGGCTTTGCGAAACCACTCGAGCGACGCGGCCCGGTCCTTACGAACCCCGAATCCGTGTTCAAGGCACTCCCCGAAGAGCACCATCCCACGAACGTCTCCAGCCTTCGCCGCGCGCGCCAACCACTGCGCACCTCCGGGGAGATCCCTGGGGCCTCCCCGCGCGTCGACGAGAAACTCGCCCAGATCGCACATCCCGGAGCGTTGTCCGGCCTTGGCTGCCGCCAGAAACAAGGCCCGCGCCTTAGCCTCGTCCTTCGGCGCGCCCAGCCCGCGCGCCAAGAGATTCCCGAGGGCCACCTTGGCCCTCGGGGAGTTCCAGGTGACAGCCAAGCGGAAGTGCTGCACGGCCTTCGCGTAGTCTTGGCGGCGGCAACACTCCCTAGCGAGCGAGTTCAGGGCCACGACGTCGCCGAGGTCGATCGCCTTCTTCAGCCAGGCATCGGCCTCCGCCGAGTCCGCCTCGGCCCCCTGCCCACGTCGAATGAGGCCGCTGAGCAACCGCATTCCGAGCATGTCGCCTGCCTCGGCTGCCTCGCGATACCAGCGGAGAGCCTCTGTCCGGTCCTGCTTCACGCCGTCTCCGTGTTCGTAGAAGCGGCCGAGATTGGTCATTGCCTGGGTCGCGCCCCGCTCTGCGGCGCGGCGCTGCCACTTCACTGCCTCCTTCTGAGCGTCGGGGTCGGTGCCGCCCCTCTCCACCAGCAACGCGCCGAGGTTGACCATTCCCCTCAGGTGACCGAGATCGGCCGCGCGGCGATACCAACCCATAGCTTCGACAGGATCTCCGGACCGCAATAGGTCGCCGAGAACCATCATTCCCGACGGGCTGCCGGCGGCCGCGGAGCGGCGAGCCCACACCAAGGCGCCAGTCCGATCCCCCGCGTCGTGCTTGTCTCCCGCTAGGAGGACCATGGCCTCGGGATCGCCTCCCAGCGCGGCCTTGCGGAGCCACTCCGTCGCCTCCGCGTCGCCGCTCGCCCGGAGAACCCTCGCCAGGAAGAACATGGCTGGGGCGTGATTCTTGGCGATCGCGCGGCGGACCCACTTGAGACCCTCATCCCGACTCTTGGTGACCCACCGCCCTCGGTAGAACGCCTTGCCCAAGGTCACCATGGCAGGTGCGTAGCCACGCTTGGCTGCCCCCAGAAGCAGCCTCACAGCCTCCGGTTCGTCTCTCGCCAGCCCGCGACCGTGTCCCAAGGCGACCGCGTAGGCGTGGATCCCAAACAATACGCCTTGGTCAGCGGCGCGACGGAACCAGCGAGCCGCCTCGCTCAAATCCTGCTCGGCTCCCAAGCCAAGGGTCAGCGCTTCCCCGAGCAGGACCATTCCACGCGGATCCCGTGCTTCCGCAGCCCTTCGATACCACCGGACAGCTTCCTTTAAGCCCAGCTCTCCCCCCGGGTCTTTGGCGAGGTGAGCGCCGACCCGAAGCATGGCTGGCGCGTAACCCTCCTGCGCCGCTTCGCGAAAGAGGTCCTGAGCGGCGAGCGAGTCTTCGTCGATCGCAGTCCCAGCAAGCAAGGCCTTGCCAAGGAGGAACTTCGCCTCAGGGAGTCCCGACGCAGCGGCGCGTTGATACCACTCGACCGCCTCTACTTCGCTGCGATCGGAGCCGACACCCTTCGCAAGCGCGAGGCCTAGGTCGACCATGGCTTGCGGATCGTCAGCTTCGGCGCCCCGC
>JAESQQ010000580.1 GCA_016765095.1 Planctomycetota bacterium
GGGCGGGCGGGGCCTGGGCGCTCGACCCAAGCTCAAGTCAGGCTATCCCGGCGCGCTGGCGCTTTTGTCCGAGCACAACAGCGGCGGTCCGCAGCTCCCGATCCCCGAGGTCAACGACAGCGACGTCGACGGCCTGGTCTCCATGTTCAAGGGGATCGCCAAGGGCGCGGCGACCGTCGCCGACCTAGGGATCGGGCTGATTCCGATCGTGGGCGACGTCTACGACTTGCTCTGCGCCATCGTGGGCCGGGCGATCTTCACCTGGCAGCGGCTCGACATTTGGGATCGCCTCCTGACGCTGGCCGGCGTGATCCCGATTCCCTTCGTGAGCGGGGCCTTGCTTCGGCGCGGCAAGGGAGCGCTCCAGTGGCTCGTGAGCGAGAAGCGCGCGGTCTCGGTGATGAGCATGGTCCTCGGCAAGGCCGTCGCGTTCATTAAGCGCTACGCCAAGCGGATCAAGCAGTGGTTCCTGAACTCGAAGTTCGCCAAGATCGGGCGCCAGGCCGGCAAAATGGCCGGCAAGCTCGCCTCGTCAGTCATGTCGGCGCAGGACATGGTCGGGATCTATCGAACCGCTCAGCGCACGATCAACAAGAAGTACATTCACTACAGCAGCGCCTCGACGGCGGCCAAGATCAAGAAGACGGGGCAGATCGGCCGGGACGATGCGGTCGGGACTTTTGCCTCGCCCTTGGATCCTCTGCTCGGGGCCTCGGAGAGCTTGATCGGCAAGTTCGCCCGAAACGCAATGCTGGGAGGCGCCTACGACTTCAAGAAGCGGGCGGGCTCTCCCAAGTGGAAGTTCTGGGACATGGAGGTCACCAAGAAGGACCTCAGCGTCGCGACTGAGTTCACCGGCGGCGCGTTCTCGGGCAAGAACTTGGGCAAGATCGAAAAGGGGGCCGCGGTCAAGCGGATCTTCCTCCAAAAGGGCGCAGTGGGCCCCCAGCAGGTCGAGGTGATCGCTCAACACGCCCTTCGGGACCAGGGGCTGCCGGAGGGAATGATCGCGAGGTTCGCCCCGCTGATTGGCGCGACGCTCGGGGCTGGAGTGATCGCTGCGGCCGCGAAGCTCGGCGAGGCGATGCACATTCCCGAGGGCTTCGACTTCCTCGGTGACGTGGTCACTCCATACATTTTCGAGGCGACCCAGGCCTTTGGGACCGCGCTCTCCATGCTGCAGGGGATCCTGTTCAAGGAGCGAGCCGGCGGGCGCGCGACCCGCTTCGCTGAGCGCCTCCGCAGCCGCTATGTCGAGCGTGACGAGGGCGCCATGTTCAGCGAGTGGGGCGAACTGAGCCCCGAGGCTCGCCTCGACTACACACACATTGAAGAAGTCAGCACGCTCGGCGGGGGGCTCCCCCTCGAGTGGGCGCTGCGGAACCGCCTCGAAGACGCGATCGGCGGCGGCTACCTGGGCGCCGACCTCTCGATGGTCCGCCTCCACACGGGCGCCCGCGCGGCTTCCCTGGCCGAGAGCATGCAGGCTGAGGCCTTCGCCCTCGAGCACCGGATCGTGCTCGGGCCTGGCAGCTACGCCCCGCACACCGCCGAGGGCCTAGGCACGCTCGTGCACGAGGCGACCCACGTCGTCCAATACGGACAAGGCCGCCTGGGAGGGCGCGCCAGCGCGGGCCGGACCCGGACCCTCGAGCGGGAGGCCTACGCCACCGAGCAGCGCTTCGTGGCTCAGGCTCGCGCCGCCGCCTGGGGGCCCCAGCTTCGACCGGGGATCACGGGCGCCATGGAGGCCTGGACGGGCCCAGCGCCCGAGGCTGTGGTCCGCGCCAACCCCGGCGCCGAGGCAGTCGACATTCCGGACACGGCGCCCAAGCCTGCGGTCTCTGAGGCCTTGAGTCAGGCGCTCCGCAAGGAGGCCCAGACCCGGAATCAGACTCGCAACTCTGATCCCGTCGAGCGCGTGATGGACAACTGGCGTGTGAGCGGCCTCTCTCGCCAGGAGTTCCTAGACGAGTGCAAGGAGCGTTTGATCGATCTCCTCCACGACGAGGTCGTGCTCGACTCCGAGCGCCGCGAGACGCTCTCGTGGTCGCCCTTTCTCCCTATGGAGTAGGCTCCCTATGGAGTAGGGAGCGAACGAGTCGGTGAGTCACCTCTGGAGGGTGGATTGGCAGCCGCGCTGGCGCGGCTTGGTCGAGGCCGAGGCCCAGGCCCTTGGAGCGGGGCGACTCGTGGCCCCGGGCCTCTACGAGAGCGAGCGGCCTTACCTCGCGGGCCGATTGGCGTTTGGTGTCGGCGGAGGACAGGTGGCCGCCCAGGGACCGCCCGAGACGCTCGAGACTCCGAAGGGTGCTTCAGTCCACGTCGTGAAGGCTCCCTGCAAGCAGAGCGGGAGTCCCTTGGAGTTCCTGGCTCGCCTCCCCCAGCGCCCGGCCTATGCACCGCGAGGGTGTGAACTCGAGCTCTATTGCCCCGAGGGGGACTGGTATCTGGTGCGCACGACGCCAGCCCCTGCTTTCCTGGCCCCCGCGCTTCCTCGCCGGACGAGCACCAGCCTCCCGAGCCAGTTGGCGCGGGCGTTGGTCAACCTCGTCGCGCGCCCCGGAGATCGGGTCTTCGATCCCGTCTGCGGGACGGGCGTCCTGCTCGTTGAGGCGGCGCGGATCGGGTGCGAGGTCTCTGGCTCGGACCAGAGCTGGAAGGCCGTCCGCTGGGCGCGGGAGAACCTTGCTGCGCTGGGCTTGGAGGGAGCGATCGCGCGGGCCAACGCGCTGACGCTCGAAAGCGAGCCCTGCGACGTGCTGGTGGGGGACCTTCCCTACGGGCTGCGCCTTGAGTCCGCTGACTTGACGCCCTTCGTGGATCGGCTTCCCAGCCTGGCGCACCGCTGGGCGCTCGTCGCGAACACGGACCTGAGCGTGGGCCTCACGGCGGCGGGGCACCCCCCGCGGCTGCACTTGGAGGTGCCGAAGGCGACGTTTGTGCGCCACGTGTTTGTGGGGGGCGAGGGCTTCTCGGCTCTCTAGGCGTCTTTGGTTACCGCCAAGGTCGCCAAGATCGCCAAGAAAGAAAGAAAGAAAGAAAGAGGCGCGGAGGCGCGGAGACGCGGAGATCGGGTGGTGTGGGCCGAAGGTCGTCGTGCAATCGGGAGGAAGGGTGATCACCTAACCACAGTCAGGCGCGCGGAGGTAGTGGGATCCTCCTGAGAGCCTGAACGGCGCGGCCTCAGCCGTCGGGCGGGGGTATAGCTCCTGACGTTGACAAGCCTAAGCTCAGAAGCCGTCTGTCTCTCCCGGACAGGCGGGCGGGGGTAAACCGGGTAAACCCCGCACCCTACGAATCGCAGGAGGGCCCCTCCGCAAGACGCCCTCCTGGACGGCTCACAACGCGCTTTGGTA
>JAESQQ010000581.1 GCA_016765095.1 Planctomycetota bacterium
GAGTCCGCCGAGTCCGCCGAGCCCGCTGAGCCCGCCGAGTCCGCCGAGTCCGCCGAGGAGGCTCCGGCGGAACCTGAAGAACGAATCCGGCGAGCCGAGATCGTGGAGTTCGCGTCCTGGAGTGCCGAACCCTTCCTTCGCTGGGCCGTCTTAGCGGGCTGTCCCTTTCGGGATCCTGATCGAGCCTATCCCGACGTCGCTGCGGCCTATGCCTCACAAGGCGTCGAGCTCTTCTGGCCACCGCCGCGGAGCGCTGCGCTCCGCTACTTCGCTGGGTTCGCGCTCACGATCCTGGCGGTGTGCGCGGTGCCGGCCGGCCTGGCCCTCGTCGGCGAAGCAAGGAAAGCGCCCGGGCTCGTCGACTTTGGCGACCACCTTGTCTGGATGGCCAGACCCGTGGCCGAGATCACCCTCACACTCTTGATCGGCGCGGTGTTCCTGACCCTGCTTCAGGTGACTTTCTTGCGGGTCAAAGTCATGCGAGCCGCCCGGCGCTTCTCGCTGCCCGAAGGAGAACGCCTCCTCGCACTCTGCTACGCCCGAACACGTCACGCCTGGCCCCCGCCTGAGCCCGAGCCTGAGCCTGAGCCCGCGTCTGAGCCCGAGCCCGAGCCCGAGGAAGGAGAGTCGAGCTCAGGCGGCGACCCCGGGCGGGCGCCCTCTGAGGCAACCGAGGGCGAGGACGGAGAGGACCCAGACCCCGCTGAGGACAAAGGACCCAGCGTGCTGCCTGGAGGACCGATCGCCGTTGGCGCTCCGTGGGGAGAGTTCCTCGCGATTACGGATCGACGCTTTCTTCAGCTCTTGTTCGGCGAGGGGCGCAACATGGTCCTCGAGGTCTGCGCTCGCGAGGACCTCCTGGCCTTGGCCCACCTCGCGCCGGCCAGCCACCCCCTGCTGGGTCTGATTCGTCACCTCCGCAGCGACGGACGAGGCCTTCGGCTCTGGACTGCAGACGGGCGTGAACTTCAGATTCGGAGCGAAGTCCTGTTTCATGGCCCCCTCCAGACCTGGCTCAAGGAGGCAGGCTATCGAATCGAAGACTGGGGCTACCTCCCCCTGGAGATCCCGCGCTGGATTCGCTCGCCTGCGGATCCGCGCCGCGCCGAGCGAGTCCCAGACCCTGAGGAACTCGCCGAGAATCCCGAGCAGGAGGAGACCCCAGCCCCCACCTCGCCCGAGGAGCCCAGTGGACCTTCCTGCTCGCGCGTGGGCCCGTCCGGCTAGTCTGAAGCCATGAGCGGTCCCCCTCGCCGAGTGCTCGCAATTCAGCGTGAAGACCGTTTTGAAGCGGCCCGAGGAGTCCTCGTCGCCTCCCTGGAGCGCGGCCACCGAGCGGATGGTTTCTTCCGTTCTCCAGGCGTCGCTGGTCGACATTACGGCCGTGACTGCACCCTCGGATGGGCCGGTGGCGCGCACGCTCGGCGAGTGATCTTGACGACCCGGATTCGCTGCGGCGAGTCGTGGAGCGCGCGGAGTCGAAACCGACTCCTGCAGTGGTTTGGGCTCAAATTCCTCGTCGTGCGAGGCCAGGAGACACCCGACGGATTCCAGCTCGAACGTCTCCTGCGCGACTTCGGCGTGGATCGGCTCTGGGGCGGGGACGGCTTGATTCGAGCCCGCGCGCGCTGGGACCCGGATCAGCCAGATCCGGAGCGGCTCCTCAAGATCCTCGAGCGTCTTCATCGCCTCGCCCTCGAGATCGAAGGGGTCATGGTCCCGCGTGAGGAAGACGGGGGAGAGCTCCTCTGCCCCTATTGCCGGAGCTCAATCAGCGAGGAAGGCGCGCTGGCTCGCTGCGACTCCTGCTACACCCCCCACCACCCGACCTGCTTCGAGGAGAACCTCGGCTGCGCGCTCCTCGGCTGCGAGAACCGAACCGCCCGGACGCGATCGGGTCGCTACCCCAGGAAGAAGGTGGCGTTCGAGGACCCCAGCTCCGAACCGGCGGAGACCTCGCCCTCTGACGGAATCGGGCTCCTCGCTGAAGCCGAGGAGCCCAAGCTTGGTGAGCCTATGGAGGAGCCAGTCGAGGTCGGGGAGCCTCTCGAGGAGCCAGTCGAGGACGAGGACGAGCACGAGCACGAGCAGCCCGAGGACGAGGACGAGTCAGGCTCCTCACAGGCGCGCCTTGAGCCGCCGCTGTGAGGGAGTTGGAGATTCCCTCCCCGAGCCTGGTTCTGATCTGGGGCTGCGAGGGCAGCGGCGCAGGCGCCTTCGCGGAGCGGCTCTTCGGGGCCCGCGCCTTGCGAGCCCGAACTTTCCGACGAGCTGTCAGCGGTGAGGCGGACGCTCCACGCTGGGCTGGACCCTTCGCCGCGAGCGTGCTCGCGACCGTCGCGGAGCGTCGAGCGCGCGGAGCGAGCGGTCTCCCCCTCGCGGTCGAGTTTGAGCCCTGGGAGGGTCACGACCCGACCGCCTTCTCCACCATCGCCCGACGGGCTGGCCTCCCCTGCCGCGTCCTGGCGCTATCCGTCCCTGCGCGACGTTGTCGCGCGCGGCGCCCGGATCTCTCCGTCGAAGAGACCAGCGCTCAGCGGAAGCGCTTCGACCAGGCCCTCGGGGAGCTCCGCAAGCGCAAGGGAGTCAGCGTCGAGGTCCTGGCGCACCCCGACCAGATCACCGGCTGGCGAGGGCGCCCCTTGGCCTGCGATCGGCGCGACGAGCGGGGGCCCTTTGACTTGATCGGAGACGTGCACGGCTGCTACGAGGAGCTGGTCCTGCTCCTGGGCCAGCTCGGCTACACGAGAGACGACGCGGGGGGATACCAGCACCCCGAGGGCCGACGGCTCGTGTTCCTGGGCGACTTCACCGATCGCGGCCCGCGGAACCTCGACGCGCTCCGGTTGGTGATGCGCGCGGTCGCGGGCGGGGCGCTCGCGGTCCGGGGCAACCACGACGACAAGCTCCGCCGCTACCTCGCGGGTCGAAAGGTCTCGATTAGCCACGGACTCCAGGTGACCGTCGACGAGCTCGAGGCGCTCCCCGAGGGCGAGGCGCTCCCCTTTCGGACCGCGGTCGAGGACTTCCTAGCCGACCTGCCCAGCCACCTCGTGTTGGACGGAGGCGACCTCGTGGCGGTGCACGGCGGCCTCGAAGAACGCTTGATCGGTCGCGAGGGAGGCCGCGTCGACTCCTTCGCGCTCTACGGAGATCCCTCAGGCAAGCTCGACGCCGACGGCTACCCCGAGCGACGCGACTGGGCTCAGGCGTATCGTGGCCCGGCCTGGATCGCCTACGGCCACACGCCGATCGGGCACGCGGCTTGGCGTCACCGCACGATCTGTATCGACCAGGGCTGCGTGTTCGGCGGCGCGTTGAGCGCCCTCCGCTGGCCCGAGCGGACGACGCTGTGCGTACCCGCCCAAAGCTCCCATTCACCGCCCCGAGGCTCGTTCAGACCCTTGCTCCTGGCGCCCCTGGCGGGGGCCCCAGCGCCGGATTGGCCCTAGTCGGTCTTCCACTCGCGCAGGAAGTGGCAGGTGTATCCCTTGGGGTTCCGCAGGAGGTAATCCTGGTGTTCGGCCTCGGCGGGCCAAAACGTGTCGGCCTGGGTGATCTCGGTCACGATCGGCCGGCTGTAGTGCTTGGCCGCGCCCACCTGGGCCTTGACCGCGGTCGCGGTCGCACGCTGGGCGGCGCTCGTGAAGAAGATCGCAGAGCGATAAGAAGGGCCAACGTCGTTCCCTTGGCGGCCCTTGGTGGTCGGGTCGTGCATGCGGAAATACCAGAGGAGGAGAGTCTCGTAGCTCAGCACGGCCGGGTCGAACACGACCTCGATCGCCTCGGCGTGGTTGCTGCCCTTGATCGTCTGATAGACGGGGTTCTTCGTCGTCCCGCCCGTGTAGCCGACTTCCGTCGAGAGCACCCCCGGGATCTGGCGAATGATCTCCTCCATGCCCCAGAAGCAGCCGCCAGCGAGGACCGCTCGCTCGGTCTTCTTGGTCTCGCCGGCCTTCGCGGCGCTCGCCTTGAGACCCTTGGAGACCTTCTTGGAGCCCTCGGTCTTCGCGAAGCTCGCCGCGTAGGAGCCGTAGCCTGCGCTCTTGAGCTCAGCGACCGGGACGAAGCGCAGCGAGGCGGAGTTAATGCAGTAGCGGAGGCCCGTGGGCGCGGGTCCGTCGGGGAACACGTGTCCGAGGTGGCTGCCTCCCGTCAAGCTGCGGGCCTCGACCCGGAGCATCCCAAGGGTGGTGTCCTTGATCTCGTGGATCTTCGTTCCCTGAATCGGACGGCTAAAGCTCGGCCAACCCGTCCCTGACTTGAACTTGTCTTGGGAGCTGAACAGCGGCTCGCCAGAGACGACGTCGACGTAGATCCCAGGCGCTTTGTTGTCCCAGTAGGCGTTCTCAAACCGGCGCTCGGTCCCGTTCTCCTGGGTCACGCGAAACTGGACCGGAGTCAGGGTCTTGCGCAGCTCAGCTTGGCTGGGCTTGGTCCAACCCTTCTGAGGAATCGAAGCCGGTGCTCGCGTCGTCGAGGCGAGCACAGGGGAGGAAGCCTCCCCGCCGGTGCAGCCTGCGAGCAAGAGGCCGATCAGGAGCACGGAGAGAGTCAACGGGATCGAGGAACGCATGGGGAACGCCTCCTTTGTGCCCTGGGTAGCCAGCCGGGTCGAGGCGGTTACGTAGGGATTTCAGCCCGGCAGGACCTAGCCCTGGCGCCTGGACTTGCGCTCTTCCATCCGCAGACGAGCGGCTTCGTGCCGAGCGCGCTGTTCGTCGGTTGAGAGCGTGAGGGGACGGACTGGCGTCGGTCGGCCCTCCTCGTCGATCGCGACCATGGTCACGAGGCTGGTGTTGGTCAGACGCTCGGCGCTGGTTCGAGGGTCCAGAGCGAGGACGCGGACTTCGACTTCCAGCGAGCTCCGCCCGACGTAGCTGACTTCGGCCAGGACTCGGACCACGTCGCCGATCTCGATCGGACCCTCGAAGGTCACTCGATCGACTTGGGCGGTCACGCAGACCCTGCCGGCATGGCGAATCGCGGCGGTCGCGGCGGCCTTGTCGATCATGGCCAGGATCGTGCCGCCGAACACCTTGCCGAGGACGTTCGCCTGGTGGGGGAGCATCAACTCAGCGAGCTCGGTCCGTGAGAATTCGACGCTGCGAGACTCCACCTCAGCCCTCCGGCCCTAGGTCGGGCTCGCCCTCGAGCTCCGGCTCTTGGTGCGCTCGCCAGGTCGGGTTCTTGCCCCAGCCGAGCTTGTTCCGGAGCAGGTAGTAGTAGGAGCGCTTGGCCGAGCTGACGAGGAGGAAGTCCGTCTCGGCGCGCTGAATCTGGAAGATCGAGCCTTCGCCGAGGGGCAGGGTCTCGTGGCCGTCGAGGACGAGCGCGGCTTCAGCCACCGGCGAGGCCATCCGAAACCGGAGCGTGCTCTCGCCGGCGACCACGATCGGACGGTTGGTCAGAGCGTGGGGAGCGATCGGAGTCACTATGAACGCCGCCAACCCTGGCGCCAGGATCGGCCCGCCCAAGGAGAGCGAATAGGCCGTCGATCCAACGGAAGTCGAGACGATCAACCCGTCCGCGCGGTACTGGATCGCGTGCTGGTCGTCGACGCTCATGTTGATCGTGATCAGCCGCGACTTGAGTCCCTGGTTGACGACCGCGTCGTTGAGAGCGAATTGACTCGTCTCGTTGCCGTCAGCCCAGACCGTGCATTTGAGGCGCATGCGCGGCGTCACGACGAGGGGTAACTCACGCCGACCGGCGATCCACTCGCGGACCTCGGTCTCGTTGAACTCAGCGAGGAAGCCGAGCTTGCCGAGGTTCACACCGAGCGTGGGGACTTGGCTGTCGCCGAGCCGGCGTGAAGTCGAGAGCATCGTCCCGTCGCCACCCACCGAGATCGCGAGGTCTGCGCCCTCAGCGACCGTCGCGAGGTCGAGCGTCCCCTCAATGTCCTCCACGACCTCGACCCCGGCCCGCTCGAGCCAAGTCACGATCGCGCGGGCCACGTCCTGTCCCTCGGGTTTGTAGACCGAGCTGACGACGATCGCCCGGTTGATCTCGCTCCCGTTGAGGATCGGGCGAGTCACGCTCGGTTTTCCTGGCTTGGCGGCTGAAGTCACGCGTCCTCCCCCGGGCCCGCTGGGCTCTCAGGACTCGGTGAGTCGTCCTCAGGAGTGGCGGTGCCTCCTGGGCTGCCGAGGAGGTGGTCCACCACGAGCTTCAGGCCTGCGAGGTCATGAACGTCGCGGTTGAAGCGGGGGATCTCGTGAACGAGGGAGTCCTTCGCGGCGCCGATTCGCAGCTTGGCGATCCGAGTTCGATCGCCGGCGGCGAGCAGCTCTTGGTCAATGAATGCCCGCAAGGTCGGCTCGAGCTCACCCCCCCCAACGCTCAGGGCTTCGTCGAGCAACGCCCGGGCCCCTTCCTTCTCTAGGCGCTCGGCGAGCGCGTCTGCAGGGGCGCCGGTCAGCGAGCTTTGGTTGACGCGGTTCACGATCACCGCCTCCAAAGGGAGCTTGAACTCACGCAGTCGGTCGCAGAAATAGCTCGCCTCGGAGAGGGGGAGGGGCTGAGGCGAAGTCACGACCAAGAACGCGGTGAACTCCTCGCGGAGGAGAAGGTCGACGCGCTGGGCGCGACCCCGAAAGCCCTCATACATGCCCTCGAAAGCACGAAAGAACTCGGCCAGGTCCTCGACGAACTTGAGCCCCAACACGCTGTCGACTTTCCGGATCACGCGATTCAGGGCGCGGCCAAGGAATCCAAACGAGCGCTTGCTCGTCTCGGCCCAGGGCTTGAGGAAGATCTCCAACGTGCTCTCGTCGAAGGCCTCGGTCATCCGCTTGGGTGCTTCGAGGAAATCGATCGCATGCTTGGTCGGAGGCGTATCGAGGACGATCAAGTCGAACTCGCCGCTCTCGAACAGCTCGTAGAGCTTCTCCATCGCCATGAAGTCCGAGGATCCAACCACGGTCCCGCTCATCTGTTGATAGAAGCGGTTGGCGAGGATCTTGGTCCGCGCCTCTTCGGTCTTGGCGTAGCGCCCGATCAGGCGGTCGAAGGTGCCCTTGGTGTCGAGCATCAGCGCATACATCTCGCCGGGGACCTCGACGCCGGCGGCCGCGAAGCGGGCGGGGTCGACGCGAACGACCTCGCTGTCGAGCTCCTCGAGACCGAGCGAGTTCGCGAGCCGCCGAGCGGGGTCGATCGTGCACACGACGGCCTTGCGACCCAAGAAGGCCGCGGCCATAGCGAGCGAAGCCGAGGTCGTCGTCTTGCCGACGCCGCCCGATCCACAGCAGAGGATGATCTTCTTCTCGCGAAGGAGCGTCTCGAGGTCCGCGTAGCTCACGACCCCTCCCGCTCTGGGATCAGCTCAGCCTCGATCAGCTTGCGCTCGAGGATCGTGCTAATGCGCTCTAGCTGGGCGAAGCCGAAGGCCGCGGAGAATACGTAGGGCACTTCGACCAGAGGGAGCCGAATCCGCTGCTTGAGCTCCTCGCGATAACGCTTGGTGAGGGCGGCCCTGGCTTGACCAACCTCGGTCGCGTGGCGGAAGGCCTCGGCCACAATCTCGGGGGCGATTTCGCTCCCAATCAAGGCAGCCATGGCCGCTTTGGCGGCGTCGGTCTCGCAGGTCGCGGGGTCTGGCGTCGTCTCACCAAACCGATCAGGGGCTGCCGAGTTGAGGATCACGGCCTCTTGAGCCACGCGCGGGACCTTGGCGCGGGCTTCGGTGTGGAAGTGAACGGTCTCGTTGACGGGCATCTCCTCGGGCAGTGTGACCAGGAGAAGGCCCGTCCGCTCAGCGTCTTCCAACACGGCCTGAACGCCCAGCGCGTTGGTCCGCAGGGGGCCAATCAGGAGCTTGCTGGCCTGTTCGGGGAGTCGGAGGAGGCCCAGCCCGTGGCCCGTCGCTGGCGCGTCGAACAGGATCAAGTCCCACTTCGGCGCGCTTCGCCACCACGTCTTCTCGTCGACGAGGTCCCAGACCTTGCCCAGGCAGATCATCTCCTTGATCGCAGGCGAGACGCGGAACCAGTTCTGAAACAGCCGGCTCGCAATGATGTGCTTGACGAGGCGCTTGATCTTGAGCTGCTTGGTGAAGTAGTCGCTCACGACCGTGATCGGGTCGAGGTTGAGCGCTGAGATCCCGTCCCGAAGCGGGGAGATCTGATCGCTGACCGGATTGCTCTCGAACAGCTCCGCCGTCCGGCCCTGGTCGTCCATCTTGATCAGAAGGACCTTCTGACCCCTCGAGGCCGCGATCATGCCGATCGCCGAGCTGATAACAGTCTTCCCGACTCCCCCCTTGCCGCTCACGATCAGGAGCCGCTTGCTGAGGAGGTCACGAGCCACTAGAGCTCCCTCGATGGATCCGGTGGTCTATCACCGTACACAACCCCGCCCCAGCGGTCTGAGGACCGACGGGGCGGCGGTGGTCTTTGTCGCGGATCATGCGCGTCTTGCCAAGGAGGGCACGATGAGATTCAACGTGCCCCACCCAAAGAGACCGGTCCAAAGAGACCGGTTAGGTCTTCCCAGCAAGACGAGCGCGGCGCTTGCGGCGAGCCCTCAACATAATCTTGAGGCTCTTCCGCTTGATGCCACGGCCCATGTGGGACCGGGGCTTCGAGCGGAAACCATGTCGGCGACGCTTAATCAGCGAGCTCTTACGAATTCTAGTCTTCACGGAGGCAGCTCCATCTCGCAGCGAAGGGGGCGTATGGTAGTGAGCCCTGTGGGGGTTCGCAAGCGTCGGAACACCGAACTCCCATCTCTTCTTGGGCAGGCCACTCTAGACCCCAAAACTCTCTAGCCACGTGCCTTGCGGGGCCCTATTCTCTCGCCTCAATGCTCAGATTCGCCTGTCCTCACTGCGAAGCTCCCTTCGAAATCGCGGCTGCCAACGCTGGCCGCCGAGGCCTCTGCCCATTCTGCCGCTCTCCCTTCGTGGCCCCAGCCCCCAGAGCCGCCCCGAGCCCCGCGCCTCCGGCTGCTGGCCCTCCTCCAGCAGCCCCCCCTCCTGCAGCCTCTTCTCCAGCAGCCCCC
>JAESQQ010000582.1 GCA_016765095.1 Planctomycetota bacterium
GTGGGAGGGACCCCCTCTCGCAAGCGCGAGTTCGAAAACCTCCTTCTGTTGGAGCGCGTAGGTATCTCGGCTGTGAGGCCCGTCGCTTCAGCGGCCTCCTATCGCAACGGCCTCCTCTCGCAAGAGCTGCTCGTGAGCGTCGCGCTCGAAGGGGCTCGAGATCTCAGGAAGCTCCTCCCCGAGTCGTCCCCAGAGCGGGCTGAGCAGCTCTGCGCGGCGGCAGGAGCTGCGATCGGCCGCATGCACAGCGTAGGGTTCCGACACCGGGACCTCTTCGCGCGAAACATCCTCGCGCTAGGCGAGGGCCCGAGCACGAGGATGGTCTTCCTCGACTGCCGTGAAGGCAGCGCTGGCTGGCGCCCGTTTCGCGACTTCGCCTACGACCTCGCTTGCTTCGACAAGTGGTCTGGCGTCCTGTATCGGACCGCAGCCCGCCGTAGATTTTTCAAAGCCTACCTCGAGACCCGCGGGCTGCGTGGCGACCAAGCCAGGCAGCTCCTCGATCGAGTCGCTTCGCGGCGCCGCGCTCTGGTCGCCCGCTTCGTTCATGGAAAGCGCGGCGAGCACAAGCAGCACCAGCTCAGGCCCCGGCCTGCCGAGATGCCTCCGCTCCGCTGGGAGGAGCTAGGAGTGGTCTGCCCTCGTCTTCTGCGCGAGACCCCTGCGCCAGAAGTGCGTGGTGCCTCGCCGACGGCCGAGGCTCGACTCCGCTGGACTCCAAAGTGAAGGTCCTCGTCGGAACCCAGAGTGTCCCAATCTTCCCCGATGTGGGTCGTGGTCGACGACAGGTTAGTGGCAGTCTGCCCCACCAGGGCCCACTCAGCGCCACTCAAGGCGGTCCTCGTCTTGCTTCACGCTCCACAACTCCTCGCGACCCCCGCAACAGAGCTGGCGTTGCTCAGCGCGGCCGAACCTTTGCTTCTCAAGTGGAAGGGCTGATTCAGCAGGGGGTGTTTCGGCAGGGGTCCGCGGGGCTCTCCGGATTCATGCCTAGCTCCACTGCGAGAGAACGGCGCGTTGCTCTCCTGGTCACGGCATGATTGGCGGGGCAGCTCAAGAACGAGGCCATGCTATGGACAGCCCAAGCGATCGGCCGTTGACCGCCACGACGCGAGCCCTGGTGCTCGCGGAGAGGGCCCTTGAACTGTGCGAGTGCGGCCGAACAGAGTCCAAGGCCGCGTTGTCAGCAGTACGAGCGGTCCTGGAGTCGGGGGTGAGAGGCGAGGGGTGGCCGCGGAGTCCCGACGGCCAGTAGGACTTCGACTTGGGACGACTCAGCCTAAGTTGGACTTGATCCGACTCGCTCCGCCAAGAGGATTCGCTGGGCATGGATCCAGGGAATCAGAGCTCGGTCCGCGACGACTCGGAACCCTAGCCGCTCCAACTCGGCGTGAACGAAGGTTGGAGCCATGAAGCCGAGCCTTCGTTTACGCCGTCGAAGTCGGACGAGGAAGCCTCGCTGAAGGGCGTGCAGCGAGAGGGGTTCGTAGTATGTGAGCAGAACCCGCCGTCTCGCTACATTCGCGATCTGAGCTAGACGCAGTCGCTGATCCTCCGGGTCTCGAATGTGGTGGAAGTGGCGGAAGCAGGCGACCAGGTCGAAGGCCTTTGGCCTGAAAGGGAGGTGCGCCAAGTCCGCTTGGACCACGACGATCCCTGGGAGCCTGGGAACGCAGCGTACCCGCTCCAGGCTCAGGTCTACGGCAAACACAGCTCGAGGAGAGAGCTCGGCCAAGAGCGTCGTGAGCCGACCGTATCCAGCGGGGGCGTCGAGGATCAACTCAAGCTGTCCGCGAGAGGGGCGCAGCAGCTCGCGGACTTCTCTCCGCTCGAGCGCGTCGATCGCGCGTTGATCCAAGCTCCCGTAACGGCTCTCGTGCCAGGCACGGGCCGTCTTGTGCGGAGGTTTCTCGACTGCCTCTGGCCGGCTCCTGTCTGTCACGTGTCGCCAACCGCCCGAGCAGCCCGTGGGCCCTCAGAAGATCTTGCGCTGACGATCAACTCACTCGTCCGGGGAGGGCTGGCGAGTCATTGGAGTGGCCAGGGTCGGAGGCTCTCACTGGCGAGTGGGGTCCTCAAGCGCCAAGAGGTCAGTCGGAAGCCGAGCAGAGCGATTCGATCGCTCGCTCGGCGCAGATTCAGGAGTCCGAGGTTTGAGGGCCGGAGCCGCGCCTTCTCCCTTGGGAAGGGGCGCGCCGTGAGGGAAGAACGCCGCGAGGGCGTCGTCGAGAGGCGCCAGGCCGGCCTCCGCTACCTGGGAGGTGTCTGGAAAGCTGAGGCGAAGGCCCAACGCGGCGGCGGGGAGCGGGCGCGGAGGGAGCCGATAGAAGCGCAGGATAGGAGGTCTCTCCTCAGGGCGGGGAGACCAAACGTGGTAGGAGCGGTCGAACTGGACCGCTGAGCCCAGTTCAGGGCCGGCGTTCGCGCTTTGGGCTACGCCGCCGAAGAGAATGAGGATCGCGATCACCATCCGAGCCATGAGGCCTCCAAGGAGAGGCCACAACGCAAGTTGGTGACCAGTGGGGAGATTCCCAGGGCCGTGGCTCAGCTCGTAGGACTTCGAGCGCTCCCTGGCGAGTCGGCTTCTGCGGCCGCCTCCCTGGCGAGCTGGCTTCCATGGAGTGGTTAGGCGCCCCAGGTCTTGTATTAGCTGTCCAGGTCTTGTCGTTTCGACAATCTGCCAGGACTCCTGAGGCTCTCAAGTGGCTCGTTCTTCGACTGGCCTTGAATGTGCGGAAGGGGAGCACCTCGCCTCGCTCTCCTCCTCATTGCTTGGCCAGAGGATTCCGCGCGCCGTGACCCAATCTTCCAATCGGCCCCCTCCCAGCAGACTTCGACTTGTGGCTGGCCTCGCGATTGGCGTCTTGCTGCTTTGCTTGGTCACGCTCGCTCCGGCCCCGCGCGTCGACAACGCGTCGACGACGTGGTTTCCGGGGGAGGACGTAAGACTCGAGGTCTTTCACGGCTTCCAACAGGAGTTCGGGGCAGACGCAGCCTTGGTCGTCGAGCTCGAGGGGAGCGACCTGACTCGTCTCGTCATCCGTGCAGGCCTGCTCGAAGAGGAGCTCGCGCAGATCCCTGGAGTCGCGCGGGTCGTTGGCCCGAAGAGCGCCTTCGCGACGGAGCTACAAATCCTGGCCGACCCCGAGCTGGCCAAGGACGGCCTCCGCTTCGTCGGGTGGGCATTCAAAGGCCCTTTGAATCGGAGCCTCAAGCTCCTCGAGCCCGAGCTGCGCAAGGCGCGGATCGTGGTGCTCGTCGACCCGGGTCAGGCGACAACGCAAGCTCGCCTTCTTGAGTGCATAGACGAGCACCGAGAGGCGGCTGGCCTCGTCGGAGTCCACCTCCGGGCGGCTGGACAGCCTCTCGTCAACCTCGAACTCGACCGGGCCGCGGAGCTTGTCGAGCGGGAGAGCATGCCCTGGCTGGTCGTCGCCTGCGCGACCTTGCTCCTCGTCTTGACTCGCAGCCTGCGTCGGACATTGGCGCTGCTCGCGCCCGTCGGCCTCTGCGTACTCGCGTTGGACGGCGTCCTTGGCCTGAGCGGGGTCACGACGAACCTGATCGTCGCGATCACCAAGCCGCTGGCGTTCGTGATCCTCCTCGCGAGCGGGTATCACGTGTTGGTCTCCTACGACGACGAACGGCGCTCTGGGCTGGACGGCTGGGAGGCGGCCCGAGGCGCGGTCCGGGACAAGGCCCCGGCTCTCTGCCTGGCGCTGTTCACGACAGCGATCGGTTTTGGGACCCTCGCGACCTCGAGTGTGAGACCGATCCAGACCTTCGGTTGGCTGTCCGCCCTCGCGTTGGTTGGGCTGGGCCTCCCCGCGTTGCTCCTCTTGTTGCCCCTCTTGCTCGCCTTGAGCGGGCCGCCCAGCTCGGTCCAGCCGAGTCGGGTGGGTGAATTCGTGGCTCGGCTGACGGCGTGGAGCGCCCGCCATTGGTTGCCGGTGTGCCTGCTGGGAGCAGCTCTCGTCGCGGGCGGAGCGCTCGGCGCGACCCGACTTCGAGCACAACCCCATGCGATTCGCTACTTGGCTCCCGACCACCCGCTTCGAGTCCAACACCAGGAGCTCGAGGCGAGCGGAGTGCCCTTGGCGCAGATCGAGCTCGTGGTACGGGGGCCTGAGCCCCTCGTCGAGGACGCCGACCTCCTGGCGCGAATAGACACCTGGAGTCGAGGCCTCGCCGAGTTGCCAGGGGTCCGCGCTCAAGTCTCTCTCACGCTCTTGCTCCGAGAGGTCGGCTACCGGACTGCGCGAGTCGACTCGATTCCCGCCGCGTTCCTCCTCGAGGAGATTCTCGAGCGGCGCCGCGCAGACTTCTCGCCCTACCTCGCCGACGGCGGTCGAGCCCTTCGGATCTCGCTCGCGATCGACACACTCGACACCGAACAGCTCGATCGGCTCCGGGCTGGGGTCGAAGCGAGCTTCGAAGACCAGCTGGGCGGAAGCGGCCTAGAGCTGGCCACCACTGGAAGCTACGACCTCCTCCTCCGGACCCAGGACTCGCTGCTTCAGACGATGCAAAGCAGCCTCCTGCTGACCGCGCTCCTGATGCAGTCGGTGCTCTTGGTCTTCCTGCGCAGCGTGCGGATCGGCCTCGCCTCGCTGCTTCCGAACGCGCTCCCCGTAGCTCTCCTGCTCGCCATTTTGGGCCTAGGTGGCGTGCCGGTCGACGTCGGGACCGCCATGACCGCCGCGATTGCGCTCGGGATCGCCGTTGACGACACGCTTCATTTCCTCTGGGCGTGGAGGAAGCAGGGGCTCGACGGCGCCGCGCGGGGGACGGCCAGGGCGATCCTGCTCAGCTCACTCGTGATCACGGCCGGGTTCTTGGCGATCAGCCCGAGCCCCTTTCTGCCGACTCGGAACTTCGGGCTCCTCTGCGCCGCTGCCATGCTGGGGGCGTTGGTCGGAGATCTCGTGCTCCTGCCTGCCTGCTTGCGGGCGTTTGGGTGTCGGCCCGCTCGGCGAGAAGTCGTCCAAGAGAGGCCGTCCGCCTCCGGGCTGTCTTCGGGCCTGGGCAGGTCGGTGGACCCAGGCTGACGACGAAGACTTGCCCTGCGAGAGGTCGGCCCAGGCTCACCCGGGTCGAACGTCGGCTGGCTACTTCTTGAAGGCTTGGATCCCGCGAGCGCCGTCGGCGCCGATCACGACCAGGACGCTCTTCTTCCAGTCCATGAGCTTCTGACCCTCCTTGAAGTGGTGGGGGTAGCGATACATGCCGTAGTTGACGCGCGCGGGCGGCAGCTTGGCGTAGCTCTCGTAGGTCTTGCCCTTGAAGAAAGGCAGCGTGTAGGCGCCGAGGCCGACCAGCTTGCGCGCGGCCATGACCTCGTCGGAGCTGAACGTCTTGCTCGTGAGCGACTTCCACTGGCTCCAGTGATCGACGTAGTCCTTGGAGAGCTTGGCAATGAACTTGGGACACTCATGAACGTTGCCCTCGTTGTCGTGCTCTAGCTCGTCCTCGAACTCGTCCGCGTTGCAGACTCCGCTCCCGCCCGAGCCGGCGTCGCCTTTGGTGAATCCGTAGAACAGGTTGTCATTGAGGGTCAACGCGCTCGCGCCGAACTTGGTCATGTAGCCCGTTTGGCTCCCAAAGGCGAGCACGTTCTTCTCGACGAGGACCGTTCCCTTGCCCTTCTGGGGGTCGAGCGAGAGCGCGCGACCTTCCGTGGTCGAGCCAAACGCGACCGTGTTGTTGCGGATCACGTACTCGGGCGCGCCCCAGCCTCCGCCGGTGATCGCTTCGATCCCGCGACCTCGGTAGCTGAGGATCAGGTTGTTCTCGATCAGGACCTTGCCCTTGCCGCCAGCCTTGACGCTGATTCCCCACCAGGGGTTGTTGATCAGGATCATGTTGCGGACGGTGAAGCTCGTCTTGCCGAGGAGCTCGATCGCGGGGTCGCTGCCGCTCTTCTTCTTGTTCATGGCTTGGTAGCCCCAGCAGGTGGTGTCTTTGTAGCCAGCCTGCTTGTCCGTGCCCCCTTCGCCGTGGCCTGAGTAGTAGAGCCCGGGGCCGCGGTCGATACAGAACCCGTCGAGGACGATCGGGCCTTCGCCCTTGGCTGGGTTGGTGGGCGCGTACTGGAACACTTCGCGGGTGTCCGCTTGGCGATCCGCGACGCCCGTGATCACCGAGAGGTGAGTGAACGGGTCGCGCGAGCTGAAGTCGGTCGTGTAGCCACCGATAATGTGAATGTCGCCGACGGGGATCTTGGGCATTTGGCCCGACTTCTTCTTCCCGTGGTAGACGCCCTCCGCGACGTGAACCCGATCGCCCGGCGTGAGCTTGCCGATCACTTTCCAGAGCAGCTTGTAGGGGGCCGCTTTGGTGCCGGGCCCCTTGTTGCTGCCCGTCGTCTTGGACACGTAAATGTCCTTGGCGAGAGCTGGGCTGACGAGCAGGCCGCTGAGCAGAAGCAGGGAAAGGGCGATACGAGTCATGATTGCGCTCCTCGGGGGGCTGGGAGGATACGCGAAGCGCCAGGGCAGGACTCCCCGAGTTGGCAGGGTTTGCCCGGGGGTCCTGTGACTTTCCATTGCACGGCTGGCAGCGGCCGAGCAAGGTGCTGTGTGGCCTTTACGGGAACAGAGCGATACGAACTGCGCGGCCGCCTCGGACAAGGCGGAATGGGGACCGTGTATTCGGTCTACGACCGGCGCCGTCAGCGAGAGGTGGCCCTCAAGGTCCTCAACGACCCCGACACAGGATCGCTCTATCGCTTCAAGCGTGAGTTCCGCGCCGTGGCTGATCTTCGCCACCCGAACCTGGTCCGGCTTTACGACTTGGGCGTGCTCCCAGACGGCGAGTTCTTCTTCACGATGGAGCTCGTTCCGGGCACGGATCTCAAGGGCTGGCTCGAGCGACGTCGCCAGGAGTCTCGCCGTACGATTCAAGTTGGCGCTGACGGAACGCCGGCCGCGGCCGCGGCCGTCAGCGCGACGGAGCTTCAGCTCGGATCCGTGACCGAGATCGGCGGGGCGACGGAGCTCCAGAGCGAGTCTGCCTTCGAGGAGACCTCAACCTCTCCTCCCGCAGACTCTCCTCCCGCGGACCTGGGCGACGCCACCTCGACCTGGACGCCAGCGGGCACCGACTCGGGCGACGACGGCTTGGACCTCGCGGCTGATATGGCCAAGGTCTTGGGTGAAGTCGCGGAGGGGCTCAACTACCTCCACGAAGGGCGCCTGGTCCACCGCGACCTCAAGCCGAGCAACGTCATGATCGACCTCGTCGGCCGCGCGCGGCTGCTCGACTTCGGGATCCTGCGCGACCTCGATCAAGAAGGGCTGACGCTGAGCGGCGCCGTCGGGACGCCGCTCTACATGGCCCCTGAACAAGTCGCTGGCGATCCCGTCGGCCCTCCGGCCGACCTCTACTCGCTGGGCTGCATGCTCTATCAAATGCTCTCGGGGCGGCCGCCCTTCGTGGGGCGGGCGACTAAAGTCCTAATGCGACACATTCGCGAGCGGCCAGAGCCGCCCTCGCGGCACCGGCCTTGCGACCCTCGGCTGGAGGCGCTTTGCCTCGCGCTCCTCGCCAAGGAGCCAGACGCGCGGCCCGACGTGGCGCGCGTCCGGGACACGCTCTGGGAGATCGCAGGCGGGGCGCCCGAGGCGTCGAGTTCGACTCGCGTTAAGCCTCCGCGTCAGTCGGAGGCGCTCCTGGGTCGGGAGCGGGAGATCAGCGACCTGCCGGAGGCCTTCAGCGAGAGTCGGCAGCGGGCGCAGGTCGTCCTGATCGCAGGCGAGAGCGGCTCGGGGAAATCCGCGCTCGCGACTGAGTTGGCTCGGCGCGTCGAGGACCAGACGCGCCCCTGGTTTGGCGGCTGCTTCGAGCGCGAACACGTGCCCTACAAGGCCTTCGACGCGATCGTCGACGCTGCGGCGGTCGAGCTCGCGCGCCGCGGCGCGGAGGGAGCGAGCCTCCTCCCGACCGAGATTCAGTCGCTGATCCGCATGTTCCCCGTCCTGCGTGAGGTCGAGGCTGTCGCGAGCCTCTCGCCCGAGACCCCTCTCCAAGACGCTCAAGCCGAGCGCGCTCGCGCCGGGCGGGCCTTCGTGGACTTGTTGAGCAACCTTGACGGGGGTCGACCTCCGCTCCTGGTGATTGACGATCTCCAGCGCTCGGACCTCGAGAGCCTCGAGGTGCTTCGTTGGCTGGGGCTTCCCGAGGCGCCTCCCTGCCTGGTGATCGGGACCTATCGCTCGGAGGAGGTCGACGCGGAGCACCCGCTCCGCGAGACCCTGGGCATGCCGCACGTGCGCAGCCTCGAGCTGGGGCCGCTGGGAGAAGGAGCCGTCGCGGAGCTGGCTCAGGCTTGCGCGAGGACCAGCCTCAGCGAGACCAAGCTCCGCCGTCTGATTCAGGACGCGCAGGGGAACCCCTTCTTGGCCGTCGAGCTGGCTCGGGCGGCCGAGCGCCTCGGGGAAGACGTGCTCCCGACCGTCGAGGAGCTCGTCAGCGATCGCCTCTCGGGCCTCGGCCAGATCTCGCGCCTCGTGGTCGAGGTCGTCGCCGTCGCGGGAGGACGAGCTGGATTCAAACTCCTGGCGGGAGCGGCGGGGATTCCCGGCGCTGATCTCGCGGACGCGGTGGACGAGCTGCTTCGGGTTCAGCTCCTCCGTGAGGTCCAGGGTCACCGGGGCGAGGACGCCTATGACTTGATCCACGACCGCCTGCGGACCGCGATCTACGAGCGGGTCGGCGAGGAGCGCCGGCGCGCTCTGCACTTGGACCTCGCGGAGCGTCTCGTCAAGGACGACGATCTGGCCCGAGCCGTGGAGCACTTCAGGCTCTCGGGTCAGGCGGCTCGGGCTCGCGAGGCAGCCCTGGCGGCGGCCGCCCTAGCCGAGGAGCAGCTCGCCTTCGACCGAGCCGCCGAGCTTTATCAGCTCGCGCTCTCCGGGAGTCCAGAGGAGGGAGCGCCTCCGGGGGTGGCTGAGGGGGAGCTGCGCGTCTTGGTCTCCCTGGCCGCGTCCCAGGCCAAGGCCGGGCGACACGCCCAGGCGGCCGAGACCTACGAGCGGGCGGCTCTGGTCGCCCCCCCTCTAGAGGCGCGCGAGCTGCTCCTCGAGGCGGCCTCGCGGAGGATCACGACCGGCGACACCAAGGGTGGGATGGAGATCTTCGACGGTCTGTTGCGCCAAGTCGGGCACAAGCTCCACTGCTGGTTCCCGTTCACGGTGTTCTCGATCACCTGGCGGTTCTTGGTCAATGTCTGGGGCTGGTGGCTTCGGGACCTGCTCCCGAACCAGTTCGCCAAATGCCCGGTTGAGGAGCCCGAGCCTGAGGAGGACTACGTGCTCCGGCTCTACGATCAAGTCCACATGTCGCTGGCCGTCTCGCGCCCCATGGAGGCCGCCCGCTTCGGGTTGATGCACGCCCTCCGCTCGCGTCGCTACGGCCAGGGGAAACACCAGGGCCGGGCTCGGATCGGCTACGCCCTGTTCTTGGCGGGCGACCTCGGCAACCTGGCTGCGGGACGCGCCAGCCACCACCTCGACATTGGTGAGGCGCTCTGTCACGAGGCCAAGGACCCTCGCGGTCTCTTGAGCGCAGCGGTCTCGCGGAGCTTCCTCGGGATCTTGAGCGGCAACTGGGAGCTGGTTCGCCGGTTGAGCGCCGACGCCCAGGCTCTGGCTCGCAAAGCAGGCCTGCATGGCGAGCCCTCGCTTCAACTGACGGAGACCATGCACTTAGGCGCAGAGCTGTTTAGCGGTCGCCCCAGGACAGTGATTCGAGTCGCCCAGCGCTATATCGAGGCGGCGAGGGCCCGCGGGAATCGGGCCAGCTTGGCCTGGCCGCTCGCCATGCAGGGCTACGTCTACCTCTGGCAGGGCCGACGCGAAGAGGCCGGGCGAGCGCTGAGCGAGGCGCTCGAGGTCACACCGCGCGATCCGCTCACGGTCTTGGGTGTGCACGTCGAGCTCCAGGCGATCGCGCTCTACCTTTACGACGACGACTTCGAGGGGGGACTGGAGAAGCTCGAGGACCTCAACCGGCGCTGGAAGTGCGGGGGCCTGGTGGCCTCGAGCCTCGAGAACGCGAGCTATCGATTGGTCAAGGCGCGGCTCCGCTTCGGGCGGGCGCTCAAGACTGGGACGTTCCAGACCTGTCGAGTCCGCGAGGGCCTCGGCTGGCTCCTGCCGACTCCGATCTCGATTCGGGAGGAGGTCCTTCGGCTGGAGGCCGCGGTGGCCTATCAGCAGGGCAACTACTCCCGAGCGCACCGCCTCGCCTCGCGCTCGCTCCGCAAGGCGGAGGGGAACAACAACCCCTTTAGCGCCGGACTGGCCCACTTCGCCCGCGCCAAGATCCGCGCCAAGCTGGGGTGGCCTGGGGCGGCGCTCGACGCGGAGCGCGCCGAGGCCTTGCTCGAGTCGGTCGAGTGCAAGGACTGCTACATCCTTCGTAACGAAGGCTGGACTGGGCAGCACAGCGCTGTCGTCTAGGGACTCGTTGCCCGGGCCGTGCCCTTCGTGCTCGTGCTCGTGAGGCTGTCGGTAAACCTCCGCCGGGACCCCACTAGTCCCTCGTCGCACGAATCGCTTTTCAACGCAAAGACGCAGAGACGCAGAGACGCAATGAGGTGGAATGGCCACCTCACAGGCTTTCAAGCCGCTCTTCGCGTCTTCGCGTCTTCGCGTCTTCGCGTCTTTGCCCCGACGTCAGCGATCTCCTTTCGGAGGTCTGCGACCTCAGACGACTTGTCCGGGGGCGGTGGGGTGGAGGGGCAGCCCACGAGGACGGCCGTGAAGACGACGAGGGAGACCTGGACCGATCGCATGAGCACCTCCCTGGCGGACGGACGACCAAGGACACACAAGCGCGGTTCGCTCGACCATCGGCCCTACCTTCGAGGCGGCTCGGGCTGGGCTAGCCGAGGCTGCGCTCCACCGTCATGCTGCGGGGGTGAGCGACCAACAACTCCGAGCACTCGAAGCGGCGTGGCGAGCCAGCGGGGCCGTTGAGGACGAGGCGGCTTGGCTGCTAGAGCGCGTCCGCGTCGGAGACCTGGCGCAGGAGAAGCTGGAGTTTGCTTCGTATGTTGGCCACCAGGCCGCCGCCGCCGTCTATGGCTTGGACTCCGTGGACTCGCTCCGCGAGTGGCTCATGCGCCTGGAGCGGTTTGGACACGTTGCCGTCACTAGGGCTGGTGTCGCTCTTGCTCGGGTATCGTTGCCAGCGTGGGTGCGCAGGTTTCCTGATGACCGCCGATGCCTCACAGCCATAGAAGCTGCGGAGAGCTGGATTCTGGACAGCTCACTCAGCCTGGCTCAGAAGGCACACCAAGCCGGACTCACGGCTTCTACGGCTCTCTCTCCTCGGTGGCAGGACTACGATCCCACGCCAGGAGCGCTTGCGATGTGGATCGCTTCTTGTCGAGTTGCCTGGGCGGCGGGGGTCGCTTCTCAATCCGGCCCCAAGGGACTCAGAGGCAAACGAGCGGCGGAGCACATCGCCGAGAAAGCGAACGTCGAGAGATGTGAGTTGGCGCACGGCTCCGAGAGAGTCCGCGACCGCGTCCAGGCCGACCTCGTCCCGTGGGCTTTGGGCTACTCCGATCCCGCCCGCGAGCGTATCGAGGCGCGCCAGCGGGAGGCTGCCCGTGAGTGAGCCCTACAGCCCGCCAGCAGGGGGCCGCTGGTGAGAGAGCCCGCCTGATCGGTTGCTCGCGTTGATCTTCTCACCGGATCCGGGCGTCAGCTGACGAACTCCTAGTTTCGCGACAGCCTCTCGTGCTCGTGCTCGATCTGGACGGATCGGTGTCGAGGGCTACCTTCGGGGGTCGGGAGCGCTAGCTGTGTTTATTAGGGGGACGGGTCTCCCCCATTCCTTCGCTCGTTCCTCACTACGGAACTCCCCCTCCGGGTTGCTTCGCACCCAAAGA
>JAESQQ010000583.1 GCA_016765095.1 Planctomycetota bacterium
AGCGAGCCGCTCCACATTGGCGACCGGGACGACACCGACGGAGCGGCCGCCCGCGCCCTCGGTGCCCGGGTCTGGATCCTCCCGAGCGAGGGCGCGGTCGCGTTGGCGCCGACGGCCCTCGCGGATCACCCTGGGTCATGAGCGCGCTCCGAAACGACGCCGTCCGCCACTCCCTCCGCCTCGGGCTGGGGCTCGCGCCGACTCTCGTCCAGCGCTCGCTGCGCGCTCGAATCGGGAGCTTCGTCCACGACCAGCGCCTCCTCCGCGCGGAGCTCCGGATTCAGACCGACACTCCGATCCTCCCCTGGGGCCCTCTCGTCGAGCAGCGGGTCGAAGCCTGGGCGGCGCGACACCCGGGGACGGTGTTCGCCTACACCTCTGGCACGACCTCGCGGCCCAAGAAAATCGCGTTCAACCGCGAGCGGCTCAGCCGGATCAAGCGCGGTTCTTGGGAGGCGGCAGTCCAGGCCGGAGCGGTCCACGGCGTCGTCGAACCGACCCTGTTCGTGCTCGCGGCGCTCAAACGAGACGCCTCGCTCACGACGTTAATGCTCGACGAAGGAGCGCGGACGCCCTTCGTCGAGGGGCTGATCATGCCGAGCAAATACCTCTGGGAGGCGGCCATAGCACCCCTCCTCGAGCGCTACGGGCCGCGTGCCTGCCGACTCTGGCTCCTCCTGCTCAGCAACCCGGGCTTTATCTACAGCACGAACCCCTCGACGCTGGCCGTGTTCTGCGAGGGCCTAAACGCCGAGTGGGAGGAGAGTGTGGCGCTGGTGCGGGCCGTGGTCTCTGGAGCGAACCTGCCTCCGATCGCGGCCTACGTGGCGGGGCGGGTCGTCTCGAGGGGGTCTGAGGAGCGCCTCCGGCGCGCGGCCGACGCGCCCTCGTTGCCCCCTCTTGAGGACCTCTTCCCGGGCTTGGTCTGCTACGCCTGTTGGGACGGGGGCTACGTGGCGCCCTTCCTTGAACGGATCCGAGTCTTCCTACCGCCCGAACGCTTCGCTCATGTGCCCATGTATTCCATGGCGACCGAGACGGTCCAGACGCAGCTCTACTACGAGGGCCGGACGCCGCACTTCTTGCCGCTCGCGCCGGGCGTCCTCTACGAGTTCCTGCCCGAGGGCGAAGACGACGATCCGCGCGCGCTCTTGCCGGCCAGCGCGCTGCGCCCGGGGCAGACCTACGGGCTCGTCGTCAGCGACCGGTTCGGCCTCCGTCGCTATCAGACCAACGACCTCTTTCTCTGTGCGACGCGCGTTCGCGGTCTGCCCGACCTCCGCTTCCTGCGCCGGCGGGGTTTGGCCTACTCGTTTACGGGCGAGAAGCTAACCGGCGAGCAGGTCTCGGCCAGCTTCGCGGCGCTGCGGGTCGAGGTCCCCCGTCTGAGCGAGACCGGCGCTCAGTTGACCCTGATTCCCTCTTGGCTCGAGCGGCCGCACTACCGCCTCGCGCTGGCCTTCCCGGGCCGCTGGGACGAGGGGCTAGACCCCTTGGACCTCGCGGCCCGCCTCGATCGGCTCCTGAGGGCAGAGAACGAGGAATACGAGACCAAGCGAAGCAGCGAGCGGCTGGGGGCGGTCCGTGCGATCCCGCTCGCCTATGACCGTCTGGCCGAAGCGCTCGGGGGAGGACGGGGGGGAGGGGCGAACGAGGCTCGAGCCTGGGAGACTCAGTTCAAGCTAGTGCCTCTTTACACTCGAACCTGGGAAGCGATCGGGTTGAGCGAAGGGGCACACGTCGGAGGACACGACCAATGAGCAGGCTGTGGGGAGCTGTGGGCAGTCAGGGAAAGCGCGCGTGAGCGAGGGCCCCTACCGCGACTTAGCCGAGCGCTGCGCGCGCCTCGACAAGCGCCACTTGCGCTACCGGTTCGACCTTGAGCGGGACGTGTGCTGGGACCGAATCGAGGAGCCCGGCTTGTTCTTCGGTCCGAGCTACCTGGCGGGGCTCGGGATCCCCGAGCTGAGCGGTGCCCAGAGCGAGACCTTCCAGGTCGCGCTCGCGCTCGCGACCTGCGAGGTGTTCCACGAACTCGAGGCCTTGATCTGCCGCTTCACTCGCGAGGAGGCCGAGGCCCTCGGCCCGACTCGGAGCGTGACGCTCCTCTGCGAAGAGGAGGAGAAACACATGGAGCTCTTCCGGCGCTACGCCGACGCGCTCCGCACAGCACAGCCCGAGGTGGCGACTGGCTTCAAGGAGGCCTTCGCTCCCTCGGCCGGTCTCCTTGAGCACCTTCACGGGGACGAGCGCTACTCGCCGGCCGCGTATCACTACTTGTTCTGGATCAACACGCTCTTCTTCGAGGAGCTGACCGTTTGGCTCGACGAGCGCTTGGCCGACGACGGCCCCGCGATCCAACCGACCTGGCGCGCGGCGCATATTGCGCACCGCTTGGAGGAGGTCCAGCACATCGTCACCGACGCGGCCCACCTCGAAGCGCTCGCGCTCAGCGACGACGAGCGGCGCGACTTGAGCAAGCTCTTTCTACTCCGACTCGAGGAGGGCTTTGATCGGTTCTTCGGGGTCGAGGCCGCGCTCGAACTCGCGGGTGTCTCGCTTCCAGCCGAACGCAGCTTCCGAGACCTTCCGCTCTTCGAGGCGCTCTGCCACGATCCCGCCTTCCGGCGAACGCGCGCTGGGGCGCCGGCGATTCGGGCTCTGATCGCGCCTGCGCCGCCAGCCCCGACCGAGGGTGCGGCCTTCCTCGAGGGGCCCGCCCTCGTTGGTCTGGAGACTCTGCCGAGCTCCTTGGCTGAGGTCCTGACCCGCGCGGCTGAGCAGGAGATCCCGCTGACCTACGTCTCGGGACGCGGACAGACCGAGCGCGAGACGGCAGCCGAGCTCCTCGCGCGGAGTTTGAGCCTCGGCGCTGGAATGCGCGCTCAGAGCACGTCGCCGGGGGACGCGGTGATCTTGCTCCTCCCCGAGCCGCGCGAGTTCGTGACCGCGTTTTGGGCCTGCCTCCTCAACGGATTCGTGCCAGTGCCGCTTGGGCTCTCACTCCGGCGGCGACTGCGCACGGATCGTCGGCGGATCGAGCGCGTCATGACGCGTCTCGGGGATCCGCTGCTCGTCGTGGACGTCTCGCTGCGGGGGTTCCTGCCTTCGTCTTGGCGGACGCGCACTTCTGCGGACTTGGAGGCTGCCGCGGAGGCGGAGCCGTCGGGGGAGGCGGGAGCGAACCAGCAACACCCCAAGGAAGGGCGAGAAGAGCCGGGCTGGATCCAGTTCAGCTCTGGAAGCACCGGGGAGCCGCGCGGGATCGTGCTTCACGCCAGCCAGATCTTGGCGAACACCCTCGCGGCCAAACAGCACCTCGAGGTCGAGGCGAGCGACGTGGTCGTGAACTGGATGCCGCTTCACCACGACATGGGCTTGGCGTATCACCTGACCGCGCTCCTGAGCGGGGCGCATCAGGTCCTGATCTCACCGCTCCGATTCGCGCGCGCTCCTCGCTCCTGGCTGGAAGCGCTCAGCCGACACCGGGGCACGATCAGCGCGGCCCCGAACTTCGGCTACGCCCAAGTCCTCCGCCGGCTCGAACGCCAGGGCCCCGACGGGCTCGACTTGAGCTGCGTCCGGATCCTGCTCGACGGAGCGGAGCCAGTCTCGGTCGAAGTCGCGCGCCGATTCACCAACGCGCTCGCCACGACGGGCCTCCCGAGCGACGCCCTGCGCCCGGCCTACGGCTTGGCCGAGGCGACTTGCGCGGTCACGATCGCGGCCGGCCGCCGGCCGCTCAGAGAACACACCCTGGTCCGCGAGAGCCTCGACGACCCAACGGGCGTCCGCAAGACGTCTCCCGAGGACGAGTTTGCAGCGCGCTTCGCGGGTTGCGGGAAGCCTGTCCCGGGCGTCGCGATTCGGATTCGAGCCGCGAGCGGGGCTCTGGCGCTGCCGGGCGTCGTCGGTGAGGTCGAGGTCCGGGGTCCCAACGTGTGCGCCGGCTTCCTGGAGGACGACGCGGCCACGGCGGAGCGATTGGTTCCCGACGGCGACGAGGTCTGGCTGCGGACCGGCGACCAGGGGCTGATCCTCGACGAGGAGCTCGTGATCACGGGTCGGGCCGCGGATCGCGTGTTCGTGGCGGGGCGGAACCTGTTCGCGAGCGACCTCGAAGACCTCCTGCGGCGCGTCCCGGGTCTGCGCAGCGACCGGGTCGCGGTGTTCGGGGTCACCGATCCCGAGCGGGGCGTCGAGCGCGTGATTCCGTGTATTCGTCCGGTTCGAGGCGGGGCTGGGCGTGAGGCGGTCGTGTCCGAGGTCGTGGCGCGCTTGAGCGAGGCGATCGGGTATCCGATCGACGAGGTCCTCGTGCTTCCGGCGAATCGCTTCCCGCGGACCACGAGCGGGAAGATCCAGCGCCACGCCCTTCGCGCGGCCTATCAAGCCGGCGAGCTGGCGCCCTTTGCGCACCGCTCGGGGCGGCGAGGCGAG